>NZ_JBHVDD010000081.1:0-47507 GCF_042802995.1 Streptomyces sp. NPDC057438 | reverse complement strand
CGTGCCGTGGGGCTGGGAGGGGGTGCCCTCGGACCGGGGGAAGAACTCGTACCAGGAGCCGAACAGGGCGCGTTCGCGCTCCACCAGCAGGGGCAGGGGTTCGGAGGAGGTGACCAGCTCCCGCAGGGGGTGGCGGGCCAGGACCTCGTCCACCTCCGGCGCCAACGCCGCCGCCAGCCGGTCGGCGACCGGGAGGGTGTCGTCACGGAGTTTCCGTACGGCTGCCAGCAGCACCGCGTGCAGGTCCGCCTCGGGCACCCCGGCGGCGGCGCGCGCGTAGAGTTCGGCGCCCTCCTCCAGGACGAGCCCGGAGTCGATGCCGGCCGGGATCTTGATGCGGGCGGTGTGGCGCCAGGTGGCGACCGGGTCGCTCCAGGCCTCGACGCGGTACGTCCACCGGCCGACGGCGGTCGGAGTGACGCAGGCGCCCCATCGGTCGGTGCCGGGGGCCAGTTCGCGCATCGGGGTCCACGGGGCCGGGCGGCCCTCCGGATCCTTGAGCACCACATTGGCGGCGACCACGCCGTGCCCCTCCCGGAAGAGCGTCGCGGTGACCTCGAAGGTCTCGCCGACGACCGCCTTCGCGGGACGCCTGCCGCACTCGACGAGCGGGCGGACGTCCCTGACGGGGACGCGGCCGAGGGCCGGGGCCGGGATCGGACTCATGGGTCTCACCTCCGCCGTGCTCGGGATCGGCGCTGGGCCGAACGGGTACTGAACGGGTCCTACCGCCCCGCCGCGAAACGCTGCCCGGACGGCGGACCGCGTCGGGCGGAACGGGGCGTGCCGGGCTGGTCCTGACGGGTCTTGCCGGTCTGCTCCTTACGGCTCCTGCCGTGCTGCTCCGGCTGGGGGCGGCCGGTCTGCTCCTTACGGCTCCTGCTGTTCTGCTCCGGCTGGGGGCGGCCGGTCTGCTCCTGGAGATAGGCGGGCAGGCTCGTCTGCAGATAGCGCTCGGCGGCCGTCACGGCCTCGCGGGCGCACCGCTTGCCCATCAGCACGCACAGCGTGTAGCCCGAATCCTCGAAACTGTCCCGGGCCGCGCGGTCGGTCGGGGACGCCAGCATCGCGCGCTCCCAGGTGCGGTAGCGCCGCAGATGTCTGGCCACCTCGTTCTTGGCGGGCAGCAACATGCGCTGGTCCCTCCCGGCACTCTCGACGGAGCACGCTTCCCGTGGGAGGTCGTGCACGGAGGGGCACCGGCGCCTCGCGGGGCCGATGCCTTCACTCATGGTGCACAGGTGGCGACCGGGCGTCTTGTTGGCACTTCAACTACCTTGGCGGACGCTCGTGTTGCACGAATGGCGTAGCACTCCCACTCTGGGAGCTGACTCAGAAGTGATCGGTGCTCACGCTTCGTGCTCATGGGGCGGGAGCTTCGCCGGTGAGGAGCCAACGACGATGAAGACCGCAGTGCCTCGCTACTACCACCTCGACGTGGAGGTCGGTCCCGAACGGGTCGGCCAGGTCAAGCGCATCCTGGCCGCCCACCTCCGGTTCTGGGACCTGGAGACCCTCGCAGGAACCGTCTGCCACAGTGCCGAACTGCTGCTGCGCGCGATCGACGAACACGCGACGGACAAGAACACCTCGATCGAGATGTGGTGGAACGGCCAGCACCTCATCGCGGCGGTCGGCGCGAACGACCGGGAGATGCGCCCGGACCGGGAACTGCGCCCCTGCCTGACCCGTATCGCCGCGCTCAGCGACGGCTGGGGCTGTTGTACGACGGCCGCCGGCAGCACGGTCGTCTGGTTCACCCAGCGGGCGCCGGTCGACCAGGGCGTTCCCCTGGTCCCCACCGTGCCCGAGCCGGCCCTGCGCGAAGTGCTCCAGGTCCCCCGCGAAACGCATGTCGCCCTGCTCGCCGGAGTGCCCGGCGACGAGACGGCGGACCCGTGCGAGGCCGCGCGGTGACGCTGCGACCGGACCGGACAGGGGTGCCCGTGTGGACCGGGCACCCCTGTCCGCTGGGTGCCTCCTTCGACGGCACCGGCACCAACTTCGCGCTGTTCAGCGAAGTCGCCGAGCGCGTGGACCTGGTCCTCGTGGACGATGACGGCGCCCACCGACCCGTCCCGCTCACCGAGGCCGACGGATTCGTCTGGCACGGCCACCTCCCCGGCGTCGGGCCCGGACAGCGCTACGGCTACCGCGTGCACGGCCCCTGGGACCCCGCCGCCGGCCACCGCTGCGACCCGGCCAAGCTGCTGCTGGACCCCTACACCCGGGCCGTGGACGGGCAGACGGACAACCACCCCTCCCTGTACGAGCCCGGTGGCGACAGCGCCGGACACACCATGCTCGGCGTGGTCACCGACCCGTACTTCGACTGGGGCGAGGACCGCCCGCCCCGGCGGGCTTACGCCGAGACCGTCATCTACGAGGCGCACGTCCGCGGCCTCACCCGCACCCACCCCGAGGTGCCGCCCGAACTGCGCGGCACCTACGCGGGGCTGGCCCACCCCGCCGTCGTCGAGCACCTCACCTCGCTGGGCGTGACCGCGATCGAGCTGATGCCCGTGCACCAGTTCGTCCAGGACGGCGTCCTGCTGGACCGCGGCCTCACCAACTACTGGGGCTACAACACCATCGGGTTCTTCGCCCCGCACAACGCCTACGCCGCCCACGGCACCCGGGGCCAGCAGGTCACCGAGTTCAAGTCCATGGTCAAGGCCCTGCACGCGGCCGGCCTCGAAGTGATCCTCGACGTCGTCTACAACCACACCGCCGAGGGCAACGAGAAGGGCCCCACCCTCTCCTTCCGCGGCCTCGACAACTCCTCGTACTACCGGCTCGTGGACGGCGACTGGGCCCACTACTACGACACCACCGGCACCGGCAACAGCCTGCTGATGAGGCACCCGTACGTCCTGCAGCTGATCATGGACTCGCTGCGGTACTGGGTCACCGAGATGCACGTCGACGGGTTCCGCTTCGACCTCGCGGCCACGCTGGCCCGGCAGTTCCACGAGGTGGACCGCCTCTCGGCGTTCTTCGACCTGATCCAGCAGGACCCCGTGATCAGCCGTGTCAAGCTGATCGCCGAGCCGTGGGACGTGGGCGAGGGCGGCTACCAGGTGGGCAACTTCCCGCCGCTGTGGTCGGAGTGGAACGGCAAGTACCGGGACGCCGTACGGGACTTCTGGCGCGGGCGCCCGCACACGCTCGGCGAGTTCGCCTCCCGCCTCACCGGCTCCGCCGACCTGTACGAGCACAGCCGCCGGCGCCCGCGCGCCAGCGTCAACTTCGTCACCGCGCACGACGGATTCACCCTGCGCGACCTCGTGTCGTACAACGACAAGCACAACGAGGCCAACGGCGAGGGCGGCCGGGACGGCGAGAGCGTCAACCGGTCCTGGAACTGCGGGGTCGAGGGGCCCACCGACGACCCGCGCGTGCGCGCGCTGCGCTCCCGTCAGCAGCGCAACCTCCTGGCCACACTGCTGCTCTCCCAGGGCATCCCGATGATCGGGCACGGCGACGAGTCGGGCCGCACCCAGCTCGGCAACAACAACGCCTACTGCCAGGACAACGGGATCTCCTGGCTCGACTGGCGGCCGGACCCCGAACGCGACGCGCTCCTGGCGTTCACCCGCGGCCTCATCGCGCTCCGGGCCGCGCACCCGGTGCTGCGCCGCCTCCGGTTCTTCCGCGGTGACACACCGACCCGCGCGGACCAGCCGCTGCCCGACCTGGTGTGGCTGCTGCCGGACGCCGCCGAGATGACCGACGCCGACTGGGACCGATCCGACGCGCACGCCGTGGCCGTCTTCCTCAACGGCGACGCCATCGCCGAACCCGACCCCCACGGCGGCCGGGTCGTCGACGACTCCTTCCTGCTGCTGCTCAACAGCCACTGGGAGCCGAGGGAGTTCCGCCTGCCGGGCACCACGTACGGCGAGCGGTGGGCGAGCCTCCTCGACACGGCCGCGGAGCCGGACGGCGTCCCCGACGAGACGGAGCACAAGGCGGGCGCGGCGATCACCGTCGAGGCCCGGAGTCTGGTCCTGCTGTCCCGGCCCTGCCGGGGCACCTGACCCGGGCCGGGGTCCGGCGCGGGTCAGCGCCTGGTGCGTGAGGTGATCGTGAACTGGGCCCCGTCCGGGTCGCGCAGCACCGCCTCGTCCGCGTCGTGCGCCAGGATCGTGCCGCCGTGGTGCTCGGCGGCCTCGACGCAGGCCGCCACGTCGGAGACGGAGAAGTGCACCTGCCAGTGCGGACGGATCGTGGGGTCCGGCGCGGCCTCCAGCGCGCCGGAGGTGATCCGGGCCACGGCCTCGCCCTCGCTGCGCAGCACCACCTCGTTCCCCTCGTAGTGGACCTCGCAGCAGCCGGGCTTCTCGGTGGCCCACTCCAGGACCTCGCCGTAGAAGATCGCGGCGTCGAAGGCGTCACGGGTGTGCAGCCGGATGAAGGCGGGGGCGGCCTTGCGCCAGGTCTCCCAGTCGGTGAACAGGGCGCCCTCCCAGATCCCGAAGGAGGCACCGTGCCGGTCGGCCAGCAGGGCCGCCCGGCCGGGCGGGAAGGACAGGGGGCCGACGGCGACCGTGCCGCCGCGCTCCCGGGCCCGGGACGCCGCCGCGTCCGCGTCGGACACCGCGAAGTACGGGGTCCAGGCCACCGCCATCTGCCACAGGGACGCCACCCCGGCGATCCCGGCCACCGGCACCCCGCCCGCCAGCGCGATCCGGAAGTGGTCGCCCAGTTTGGCCGTACGCCATCGCCAGCCCAGCACGGCGGCGTAGAAGTCCTCCGTGGCCGGCAGGTCCCGGCTGGTGAGGGTCACCCAGCAGGGGGCCCCGAAGACGGAATGGCTGGAGACGACGTGCTCCGCGCCCCCGAAATTGCTGTCGCTGTTCATGGCAGTCGCGTCCTGGTCTCGTCCGCCGGCACACCCCGGCCGCACTCCAGTGTCCAACCGGATCCGGGGCCGGCGCGCGTCGAGTACCCCCGAGTCGGCGTTCCGATCCCGGTGGGCGGGCGATCTTCGGACGACCGTTCGGGTGATGACCAGGAGCTACGGGCCCTTACCGGGTGCCCACGCCGCGCGCATGCGCCAGGAGGCCGATCAAGGGAAAATTCTGCCCATGGCCGACACAACGGAACGTTCCGGGCCCGGGCCGGGCGCATCCGGCTCCGCCGCGCCCCACCAGACACTCGCTCTCGTGGCGATGATGTTCGCCGTGTCGATGACGTTCATCGACCAGACGATCGTCGCCATCGCGGCCCCCAGCATCGTCGACGAACTCGGTCTCTCCTCGTCGGGCATGCAATGGGTGGTCAACGCCTATCTGCTCGCCCTCGCCGCGTTCTTCGCGCTCGGCGGGCGGCTCGCCGACATCCTCGGTCACCGACGGATGGCGGTGACCGGCACCCTGCTTTTCGTCGTCTCCTCCGTACTCTGCGGCTGCGTCCCCGACGACGGTTTCGCGCTGGGCTGGCTGATCGCCTTCCGGGCCACGCAGGGCCTGGGTGCCGCGCTGATGTTCCCCGCCGCGCTCGCCGTCGTCATCGCCGTCTTCCCGGTCGACAAGCGGGGCCGGGCCCTCGCCCTCTTCTTCGGGCTGACGGGCGCCCTCACGGCGCTAGGCCCGCTGCTCGGCGGCTGGCTCACCGGCTGGACCTGGCGGGCGATCTTCTGGGTCAACGTGCCCGTCGCCATCGTCGCGCTCGTCCTCACCGCCCTCGCCCGCATCCCGCACCAGGCCCGCCGTGAACGTCTCGACGTGCCCGGCGCCGTGCTCGTCGCCGTCGGCATGGGGCTGAGCGTGCTCGGCCTGCAACAGGCCTCCGCCTGGGGCTGGAGCAGTGTGGCCACCTGGGCCTGCATCATCGGCGGGCTCGCGGTCCTGGTGCTGTTCTGCGCCTACGAACTGCGCGTCGACGAACCGCTCATCAAGCTCCACGTCTTCCGCGACAAGGCGTTCAGCGTCGACGCGGCGGTCCTGTTCTTCGCGATGCTCGCCTTCGTCCCGCTGTTCTTCTTCGCCTCGGTGTACGCGCAGGTCTCGCTCAGCGCCTCACCCAACCAGGCCGCGCTGTTCCTGCTGTACTTCTTCATCGGCTTCGCCATCGCCTCCCAGTGGGGCGGCCGGATCCTCGACGAACGCGGCGCCCGGCCCGCCCTGAAGCTCGGCACGGCCCTCGGCGCGGTCGGCTTCGCCCTGTGGGCGAACAAACTGACGGACCTCTCGATGCACGACCAGTGGCCCTACGTCGCCCTCGCCGGCGCCGGCATCGGCTTCCTGCTCGCGCCCGCCTCGACCGACGCCGTGAACCGCTCCCTCAACGCCTCGTACGGCGAGGTCACCGGCATCACCCAGACCGTCCGCAACTACGCGGCCGCCGTGGGCCTCGCGGTGTACGGCACGATCCTGACGCACGTCACCACCGACAAGGTGGTGGAGACGCTCACCTCGAAGGGGGTGCCCGACGCCACGGCGCGGGACGTGGCCCGTGACATCTCCGAGTCGGTCACCGGCAATCCGGACGGCCAGGCGCCGAGCGGCGAGGGCCCCGTCGGCACGGTGGTGCGGGACTCGACGGACGCCATCCGCATGGACTTCGCCGAGGCCAACCAGTGGGTGTTCTACGGGATGGCCATCGCGCTCGGCATCGGCTTCCTGTGCGCGCTGCGGCATCCGGGCACCCGCGTCACCGAGGAGAAGCGGACCCCCGACCGGCAGCCCGTGCACCACTGAGGCCGGACGGCGGGGCGGCCCGGGAAGCCTGCTCCCCGGGCCGTGCCGCGCGGCGTCCTACGTCGACTCCCGCCGCACCAGTTCCGTCGGGAGGATCACCGCCGCCGGGTCCTCCCCGCCGATCTGGGCCAGCAGCACCCGCACCATCTCGGTGCTGATGCGGTCGTAGGGCTGGCGGATGGTGGTGAGGGCGGGAACCGCCTCGGTCGCCGCCGCCGAGTCGTCGAAGCCGCCCACGGCCACGTCCTCGGGAACCCGGCGCCCCGCCCGGCGCAGCGCCGCCAGGGCGCCCTGCGCCATCAGGTCGGAGGCCACGAACACGGCGTCCATGTCGGGGGCCCGCTCCAGCAGCAGGTCGGTGCCCGCCTCGCCGCTGGCCCGGCTGTAGTCACCGGAGACGATGAGCCGCTCGTCGATCCCGATGCCCGCCTCCCCGAGGACCTCCTTGTACCCGGCGAGACGGTCGACGCCGCCGGGGGTGTCCAGCGGCCCGGTCACGACACCGACGCGGCGGCGGCCCAGCGACAGCAGATGGCGCACCATGTCCCGGGCGCCGTCCCGGTCGTCGGCGGCCACATAGCTCACCTTGGAGCCGGGAGTCATCGGCTTGCCGCACTGGACCAGGGGGATGCCCGCCTCGCGCAGTTCCCGGGCGACCGGGTTGCCGGAGTGGCTGGACACCAGCAGGACCCCGTCGACGTGGCCTGCCGTGATGTAGCGGGTGATCCGGCGCCGCTCGTCCGCCGTGCCGGCCACCATCAGCAGCAGGGGGATGTCGTGCGCGGCCAGGGCCTGGGTGCAACCGCGCAGCAGCACGTTGAAGTTGGGGTCCTCGAACAGCTTCTCCTGCGGTTCCGTCAGCAGGAAGCCGATCGAGTCGGAGCGGCCCGTGATCAGCGAGCGGGCGTGCCGGTTGACGACGTAACCGGTCTTCCGGATCGCGGCGTTGACCGCCTCGGCTGCCGTCGGGCTGACGTAGTGGCCACCGTTGAGCACACGCGAGACCGTCCCCCGGGAGACTCCCGCCTCGCGCGCCACATCGTGAATGGTCGGCGCCCTGCGCCTGCCCCCGGTGTTGCTCATGGTCATGACTTTACGGCTCCGGAGAGCAGATCGAGGCTCCAGAAGCGCTGCACGACCAGGAAGAGCGCGATCAGAGGGATCACCGCGAGCAGGGCGCCCGTGATCACCAGGGTGTAGAGCGCCGGGGTGTTCGCGCCCTGTTCGAGGAGGGTGAACAGGCCCAGGGTGATCGGGAACTTCTCGTCGTCGCTGAGCATGATGTACGGCAGCAGGAAGTTGTTCCAGACCGCCACGAACTGGAACAGGAAGACCGTCACCAGGCCCGGGACCATCATCGGCAGCGCGACCCGGGCGAAGATCCGCCACTCGCTCGCCCCGTCCATCCGCCCGGCCTCCACCACGTCGGCGGGGACGGCGGCAGCGGCGTAGATCCGGGACAGATAGACGCCGTACGGGGAGAGGATCAGCGGCAGCAGCACCGACCAGTGGCTGTCCGCGAGGTCCGCCTTCGCCATCAGCAGGTACTGCGGGATCGCCAGGATCACCGGCGGCATCAGCACGCCCGCCATCAGGACGTTGAAGACGGCCTCGCGGCCCCGGAAGCGGTAGATCGCCAGCGCGTAGCCGCTGATCGCCGAGACGGCGGTGGACAGCAGGGCGCCGAGACCGGCGTAGAGGGCGGAGTTGCCCATCCACTGCCAGTAGATGCCGTCGCGGTAGGCGTTGAGGTCGGACAGGTTGTCCGAGAAGCCGGTGCCCGGCAGGAAGGTGAAGGTGGAGAACAGCTCACTGCCCGACTTGGTGGCCGCGATCAGCACCCAGGCGACGGGCAGCAGACAGTAGAGCGCGCCCAGCAGCAGGGTGAGCGTCGGGACGAGCGCGATCCGGCGGCGCAGCGGCGGGCCCTGGGCGGTGCCGGGCGTGGTGCCGGTCGCCGGGGCGGCCTTGCGGACGGCAAGAGAACTCATCGTGCTGCCTCCTGCTTCTGACGGGAGTTCGCGGCCCTGAGGAAGCCGAAGGAGAGGACCAGGGTCGCCACGGCGATGATCACGGCACCTGCTGCCGCCGAGTGGATGTCACCCTCGCCGAACGCGTCCCGGTACACCTTCATCAGCGGACTCCACGTGGTGGAGACCGAGTTGGTGAGGGGCTTGAGGGTGGTGGGCTCGCTGAACACCTGGAGTGTGGCGATGATCGAGAAGAAGAAGGTGAGCACCAGCGAGGGCGCCACCATCGGGATCTTGATCCGCAGGGCGATCTGCAGCGGGCTCGCGCCGTCGAGCTTCGCCGCCTCGTACACCTCGGCCGGGATCGCCTGCAGCGAGGTGTAGATGACGATCATGTTGAAGCCGGTGCCGCCCCAGATCGCGATGTTCGACAGCGCCGCGTACAGGCCGCCGCCGTCCAGCAGGTCCGGCTGGGGGAGGCCCAGCTTGTCCAGCAGGAAGTAGAAGGGGCTGACGTCGGGGAGGTAGAGGAAGCCCCAGAGCAGGGCCGCCACGACGCCCGGGACCGCGTACGGCAGGAAGATCGCCAGCCGGGTGAAGGGGGCAAGGCGCACCTTGTCGCTGTCCACCATCAGGGCGAGGACCAGCGCCAGGCCGAGCATGACCGGGACCACGATCGCGCCGTAGCCGAGGACGCGCAGGGCGCCGGCCAGCAGCTCGGAGTCGGTCAGCGCGTCGGTGTAGTTCTCGATGCCCGCCCACACCTCGCTGCGCGCGCCCGAGCCGAGGCCGAGCCCCTTGACCTGCACCTTGTGGAGGCTGAGCCAGACCGCGTAGCCGATCGGGAGCGCGAAGAAGAGTGCGAACAGGATCGTCGCGGGGAGGAGGAAGGCGTACGGGGCCCCCTTGACCCCGTACGACCTCCGGCGTGCCGTTGTCACTGAGCGACCTCGAAGCCCTGCTTCTTCATGTCGGCGACCGTGTCGTCCTGCATCGTCCTCAGGGCGGTGCCGAACCCCGACCTGTTCTTCGCGGCGGCGCCGAACGCGTCCTTGAAGGTGGTGTACGCGACGTTCACGTTCGGGCCCCACGCGGAGGGCGCGGTCGTCTTCGCGATCTCGGAGGCGACGCCGTAGAAGTCGGCCTGGTTGGAGAAGAAGGCCGGCGGCTGGGCGAACGCGTCGCTGGTCTGCGCGGTGGTGGCGGCCGGGTAGATGCCGCCCTCCTTCGCCAGCGCCGTCAGCGCGTCGGGGTCCGTGTTCAGCCAGGTGGCGAACTTCGCGGCGGCACCCTTGTTCTTCGAGTCCGTGGTGACGGCGGTCGAGGAGCCGCCCCAACTGCCGGTGGTGTTCTCCGAGGCCGACCACTGCGGCAGCGGCGCCACCTTCCACTTGCCCTTGGTGTCGGGTGCGGCGGTGGTCAGCGTGCCCGGCGCCCACACGGCGCTGACCCAGGCGATCTGCTTGCCGGTGTTCAAAGCCTTGTTCCAGGCCGGGGTGTACATCGGCTGGTTGTCGACGGCGCCCTCCTTCACCAGGCCGCCCCAGAAGTCGGCGACCCGCCGGGTGGCGGTGTCGTCGATGCCGACCTTCCACTTCTGGCCCTCGGTGGTCCACCACCGCGCGCCCGCCTGCTGGGCGAGGCCGGCGAAGAGGCCGGAGTCGTTCGCGGAGAACGTCGTCAGATCGATGTCCGCGTCCGCCTTCTTCAGCTTGCGCGCGGTCTCGGCGAACACGTCCCACGTCTTCGGAACGGTGAGGCCGTACTTCTTGAAGAGGTCCTCGCGGTAGTAGAACATCATCGGCCCGATGTCCTGCGGTATCGCGTACACGGCGTCCGAGCCCAGCGTGGTCTGCTGCCAGACACCGGTGGCGAACTTGTCCTTCGCGTCGCCCGCCTCGCCCGCGATGTCGGCGACGGCGTCATTGCTGACCAGCGTCGGCAGTGCCTGGTACTCGGCCTGCACCAGGTCGGGGCCCTTGCCCGCCTTGTGCGCGGTGAGGATCTTGGTGACCAGGGTGTCGCCGGAGGCCTGCTTCTTCACCGTGACGGTGATCTGCTGCTCCTTGCCGGGACCCTTGTTCCACAGGTCCACGACCTTGTCCATGCCCGGCGTCCAGGTCCAGTACGTCAGCTTCGCGGGCCCCGCCTGGGACTCGCTGTCGTCGTCGGACCCGCCACAGGCGGCGAGTGTGGTGGCGCCGAGCGTGACGGCGACGGCGGTGGCCACGAAACGCCCGTGCTTCGTGATGTTGGGCATGGATCCTTCTCCCCTGACCTGGGTCCTCGGCTGCTGCGAGGACCGTGCCATGCTTCTGTGAGCGTTCACAGTAGAGAAACATTCTGGACACTTGTCAATGGTTGTTGCTGTGCGGTTACTGACTTCGGCTTGTCAGGGTGACGGTGGTTCGTCGAGGGCCAGGCCGGTGCCGGCTATGAAGCCGTCGAGGGTGTCTGGCCGGTACTGAAGGCGCTTGAGCCTGTTGCGTACGAGAGTCTCAAGCCGGTCGAGGGCGACGACGGCGAGGTTGGCCAGGCTGCGTTTGACGTGCGCCCATACCCACTCGACGGGGTTGAGGTCGGGTGAGTAGGCGGGCAGCAGGAACACCGTCAGCCATTCACGCTCGGCGATCAGCTCGCCCATGGCGCGGGAGACGTGGGTGTTCAGCCGGTCCCATACCAGCACGATGGGCGCCTTGACGAGCTGGTGCACGCCGTCGATCAGCGCGATGAAGTCCCGCTCGCCCATGCTGCGACGTCTGCCTTTGCCCGCTCGGTGCGTGCGTAAGCGGTGGCACAGCCGGGTCCGAAAACCGGGCCGCATCGCGATCAGCCCGGCCACCGACAGGCGTCCTGAGCGCCGCCCGCTCACCGTCACGACCGGGGTGCGGCCGCGTCGGCCCCAGGTGCGTCCTTTGGGCGGCCGCCGGGTGAAACCTGCCTCGTCCTCGAAGCAGATGTAGCCCCCGCAGGCCGCCCGGGCTCTTTTACCTCCGCCCAGGTTGCCTCCTTCCACGCGGTCACGGCCTGCTCGTCGCGCTCGGCGACCCGCCGCGCGGGAACCTGCGGACTGAAGCCGAGCCGATGCATCAACCGCGTCGCACCCGAGACGCTGTAGGAGACATGGAACTTCCGGCCGATCAGCGTGGCCACCCTCGCCGCGGTCCACACCTGGTCCTCCACCCATCCATGCGCGGCCGGCCCCTGCTCGAGATACCCGGCGAGCTTCTCCAGGCAGCGCGGTGACAAACGGCACCGCGACCCGCCCGGGCCACGGGAGGCCAGAGCCTCACGACCGCCGTCCCGCCACAGCTGGTGCCACTGGTAGGCCGATTTCAGGCTCACCCGCAGGCGTCTTGCGACTTCCCGCGGCGTGATCTTCTGCTCGAACAGCTCGGCTGCCTGCATCCGTACCGTCTCCCGGCGTTGCCGCCCCGCAGGGGTCAGCCCGCCCCCATCCGCATACCTCACACAGCACGAGATACAGCCACCGCTCCGGGCCCCTCAGGGACTTCGCGAAGATTCACCCTGACGAGCCGAAGTCAGTATGTTGGGCTCAAGCACCGCCGATCCTGTGTGTGCACGTTCCCAAATGATCAACACAATGGGAGAGATCCATGCCGGAGACCACCCCCACGGGCCTCACCAGGCTCGCCTTCGGTGGGGACTACAACCCCGAGCAGTGGCCGGAAACCGTCTGGCAGGAGGACGTCCGGCTGATGCGCGAGGCCGGCGTCACGATGGTGAGCGTCGGGATCTTCTCCTGGGCCCTGCTGGAGACCGAGCGCGGGGTGTACGACTTCGCCTGGCTCGACCGGCTGCTCGACCTCCTCCACGACCACGGCATCCGCGTCGACCTCGGCACCCCCACCGTCGTCCCGCCCGTCTGGTTCTACCGCGAGCACCCCGAGGCGCTGCCCGTGACCGCCGACGGCACCCGCTACGAGTTCGGCTCCCGGGGCGCCATCTGCCACAGCAACGCCGACTACCGCGCCGCCGCCGCGACCATCACCACCAGGCTCGCCGAGCGCTACGCCGGCCACCCGGCGCTCGCCCTGTGGCACGTGCACAACGAGTACGGCGTCCCCGTCTCCGCCTGCTACTGCGACTCCTGCGCCGCGCACTTCCGCCGCTGGCTGGAGCGTGTGTACGGCGACGTCGAGGCGGTCAACGAAGCCTGGGGCACGGCCTTCTGGGGCCAGCACTACACGGACTTCGCGCAGATCAACCCGCCGCGTACGACCCCCACCGTCGGCAACCCCGGCCAGGCACTCGACTACAAGCGGTTCGCCGACGAGACCGTCCGCGAGAACTTCGTCGCCGAGCGGGACATCCTGCACCGCCTCGCCCCCGGCATCCCGGTCACCACCAACTTCATGACCGCGCTCAGCCAGTGCGACTCCATGGACTACTGGGCCTGGGGCCGCGAGGTCGACCTCGTCACCAACGACCACTACCTGATCACCGACGGCCGCCGCACCCACGTCAACCTCGCGATGGCCGCCGACCTCACCCGCTCCGTCGGCGCCGGCGCCCCCTGGCTGCTCCTGGAACACTCCACCTCGGGCATCAACTGGCAGGCCCGCAATCCCGCCAAGGCCCCCGGCCAGATGGCCCGCAACTCGCTCGCCCATGTGGCGCGCGGTTCCGACGGCGCCATGTTCTTCCAGTGGCGGCAGTCCCGGCGCGGCGCCGAGAAGTTCCACTCGGCGATGCTGCCGCAGGCCGGCACCGAGTCGCGCGTGTGGCGCGAGGTCGTCGAACTGGGCGCCTGTCTCGACTCGCTGAGCCAGATCCGCGGCAGCCGGACCGTCGCCGACGTCGCCGTCCTGTGGGACTGGCACTCCTGGTGGGCGCAGAACCTCGCCTGGCGCCCCACCGAGGACCACGACGCCCGCGAACGCGCCGACGCCTTCTACGCGGCCCTCTACGACCGCCACCTCACGGTCGACTTCGCCCACCCGGAAGCCGACCTGTCGGCCTACCCCCTGGTCGTCGTCCCCGCGCTGTACCTGACCACCGAAGCGGCCGGGAACAACCTCGAGGAGTATGTCGACAACGGCGGCACCCTCGTCGTCTCCTGCTTCTCGGGAATCGTCGACGAGCACGACGCCGTCCACGAGGGCCCCTACCCGGGCGCCCTGCGGGACGTGCTCGGCCTGACCATCGAGGAGTTCTCGCCGCTGCAGGCCGGGGAGAGCGTACGGATCACCGGCCCCGACGGCTCCGAGCTGACCGGCGACGTGTGGACGGAGTTCGTGGTGCCGCGCGGCGCCGACCCCGTGTGGACGTACGCCGACGGCCTCACCGCCGGCCGGCCCGCCGTCACCCGCCACCGGCTCGGCGAGGGCTCCGCCTGGTACGTGTCGACCCGTCTCGACGCGCACGGCCTGGACGCGCTGCTCGGCTGGGCCGCCGACGACGCGGGCCTCGCGCCCCGCGGCGACCTGCCGCGCGACGTCGAAGTGGTGCGCCGCGCGGGGGAGTCGGGCGACTTCCTCTTCGCCATCAACCACACCGCGGCCGACACGAAGGTGCCGCTCGACACCGAGGGCACCGAACTCCTCACCGGCGAACGGACGGCGGGCCATCTCGCCGTCCCCGCCGGCGGCGTCCGGGTCGTACGCCTCGACCACTGATCACCGCGTACGATCCGACGCCCGCCACCCCCCCCCCGAACACCGGCCGGATCTCTGGGGACTTCCGGCCGGTACCGGCGGCGCCGCGCCCACGGCCTTCGGGTGCGGCGCCGCCACGGCACCGTGCAACCAGGTCCCCACCTTCGTCGAAGGGACGACGATGTTCCACGCGAGACGCGCCCTCCGGGCCCTGCTCATACCGCTGTTCGCAGGTCTGGCACTGACCACCCTGCCCGCCGGCCCGGCAGCCGCGGCCTCCACCCTCACCAACGGGGGCTTCGAGTCCGACGGCACCGGGACCGCGACACCGGCCGGCTGGTCGACCTATTCGGCGACCGGGCAGAACTCCGCCTCCTTCACCGAGTCCGGTGGCCACGGCGGCAGTTACCGCCTCAGCCACTGGTCGGCCTCGGCCTACAAGGTGGAGACCTACCAGTACCTGTCCGGCCTGACCAACGGCACCTACAAGCTCACCGCCTGGGTGCGTTCCGGCGGCGGCCAGAACTCCGCGTACCTCGCGCTGAAGAACTGCGGCAGCGCCGAACAGCGCACCGACATCCCGGTCTCCTCCAGCGGCTGGATCCGGATCGTCACCTCCATCGCGGTGACGAACAACCAGTGCACCATCAGCGTCAACTCCGACGCAGGCGCGGGCAACTGGCTCAACGTCGACGACCTGACCTTCACGTCCGGCTCGACCGGCCTGTCCATCAAGGGCTCCGACGTGTCCTCCCTCGTCAAGAGCGAGGCCAGGGGCGGGGTCTACAAGAACAGCTCCGGCACCACCGGCGACGCGCTCGCCATCCTGAAGAACGCCGGTCAGAACTACGCCCGCCTCAAGGTCTGGGTGAACCCGGCCGACGGCTACAACAACAAGGCGCGCGTGCTGGCCGCCGCCAAGCGCGTCAAGGCGCAGGGCATGAAGCTGCTGGTCGACTTCCACTACTCGGACACCTGGGCCGACCCGGGCGCCCAGACCGTGCCGTCCGCGTGGGCCGGGCACAGCTACAGCCAGTTGAAGGCGGACGTCTACAACCACACCCACGACGTCCTCAGCGCCCTGAAGTCCCAGGGCACCACCGCCGACATGGTCCAGGTGGGCAACGAGATCAACGGCGGCATGCTCTGGTCCGCCGGCTCCACCTCCAACTGGCCGCAGCTCGCCGGACTGCTCAACTCCGGCTACGACGCGGTCAAGGCGGTCAACTCCGGCACCCGGGTGGCGCTGCACCTCGCCAAGGGCGGCGACCTGTCCGGCACCCGCTGGTGGTTCGACAACGCCGTGTCCAACGGCGTCAGGTTCGACGTCATCGGGCTGTCGTACTACGGCTACTGGCACGGCACGCTGGCCGACTTCCAGACCACGCTGGACGACGCGGCCGCCCGGTACGGCAAGCCGGTGTACCTGGCCGAGACGGCCTACCCGTTCCGGCTGGACAGCAAGGACGCGCACGAGAACATCATCGACCTGCCGAGCGAGCTGGTCGCCGGCTACCCGGCCACGACCGCCGGCCAGACCCGGTGGATGAAGGACGTCGCGAGCATCGTCGAGGCCGTCCCGAACGGCCGTGGCCTCGGGATCTTCTACTGGGAGTCGACGTGGACCGCCGTCGCGGGCAACGGATGGGACCCGACGGACGCGGGCTCCGGCAACGGGTGGGAGAACCAGGCCCTGTTCGGGTACGACGACAGGGCGCTCCCGGCGATGGCCTGGTTCGGTCACCGGTAGGGGACCGGCGCTGAGTCCAGGGCCGCACGTCCCGGCGTGCGGCCCTTCGGGTGTTCAGCAGGCTGCCGTCCCAGGAAGTCGTGCAGCGAGCCGGTCAGGGCGGTCACGAAGGCGTCCCGGACCGGCTCCGGCACCCGGTCCAGGGAGAGGTACGGGTTGAGGTCCTCCAGCTCGACCAGGAGCAGGTCGCCCTCCCGGGTGCGGCAGGCGTCCACCCGCTGGATGCCGTGGTCGAGGGTGTTCCAGTCGATGAACCGCCGGGCGAAGGCGAGGTCGGCCGCCGAGGCCGTGTAGGGCTCCAGGACCCAGCGCCGGGCGGGGTCCGGCGCGTACAGGGCGTACTGGAAGGTGTCGTCGACGTAGTAGAAGGAGACCTCGTAGCGGAAGTCGACGCGGGGCTGGACCAGGTCGTCGCCCCAGGTCAGATCCGTGAGTTCGGCACCGGTCAGGAAGCGCAGGCCGATCGAGTCCGCGCCGGTCCTCGGCTTCACCGCGTAGGTGTCGGTCTCGGGCAGCCGTCCCAGGCCCTCGGCCCTGTCGACGGTGGGGACGACCGGGTACCCGGCCTCCGTCAGGTCCACCAGGTACTGCTTGCCGGTCATGTCGGCCCGGCCGGTCAGCGGGTTGTAGACGGGGGTGCCGAGCGCCTTCGCCCGAGCGCGGAAGGCGTCGTACGCCTCCGGGTGGTGCAGGACGGGCCCGCTGTTGCGGACCACGGCCGCGTCGAAGCCGTCCAGCAGGGCCGCGGCGTCCAGCGGGTGGCACAGGGCGAGGTCGAAGTCCGCGCGCAGCCGGGAGGTGAGGAAGACGTCCTCGTCGCCGTAACGCCGCCCGCGGGCCGGATACGCGAGGTCGGTGACGTACAGCAGGCGGGGGCGGGCGGGCACGGCGGTCTCCCTGGTCGGTGACGGCCAACCTAACCCGAGGTCATGGGGTGCGGCCCGGCCGCCTGCCAGGATGGACCGGCGCGGGCAGCGGGCGGACGACCAGGAGGCGGACATGACAGGCGGGGCGGGCAGGACGGGCGCACGGGGCGCCGCACTCACGGCGGCGGCCTTCGTCGGGATCGGCGGGCGCGGACCCGAGGACGTGATCGCCGACGAGCGCGGACGGGTGCTGACCGGTGTCGAGGACGGGCGCGTCCTGCGGGTGGACGGGCTCGCGGAACCGGGGCGGGCGCGGGTCGAGACGGTCGCCGACACGGGCGGCAGGCCGCTCGGCCTCGAACTCCTCCCGGACGGTGATCTGTTGGTGTGCGACGCCGAGCGGGGACTGCTGCGGGTCACGGCCGGCGACGGCACGGTCCGGGTGCTCGCCGACGAGGCGGGCGGCGAGCGGCTGCGGTTCTGCAGCAACGTCGTGGCGCTTTCCGACGGGACCGTGTACTTCACCGTCTCCAGCCGTCGGTACCCCCTCCACCACTGGATCGGCGACATCGTCGAACACACCGGGACCGGGCGGCTGCTGCGCCTGGCGCCGGGGGAGCCGACGCCCGAAGTGGTCCTGGAGGGGCTCCAGTTCGCCAACGGTCTCGCGGCCTCCGCCGACGAGTCCTTCCTCGTCGTCGCGGAGACGGGTGCCCGGCGGCTGACGCGCGTCCACCTCGCCGGGGCACGGGCGGGCACGAGCGAGCCCTTCGCCGAGGATCTGCCGGGTACGCCCGAAAACATGTGGCGCGGCCCCGACGGGC
The DNA here is from genome assembly GCF_042802995.1 of Streptomyces sp. NPDC057438. Taxonomy (NCBI): domain Bacteria; kingdom Bacillati; phylum Actinomycetota; class Actinomycetes; order Kitasatosporales; family Streptomycetaceae; genus Streptomyces; species Streptomyces sp. NPDC057438. The sequence goes on along the minus strand of NZ_JBHVDD010000081.1, from coordinate 29,775 downwards.
TGATGTGGGTGGCGTTGGCGGGACCGCGCATCGGCGCCCTCGACCGGCTGCACCGCGCGAGCCCCGCCGTGCGGCGGGCGGCGGGCCGGGTCGCGGTACGGGCGCCGTTCCGGCCTCTCGGCTTCGCCGGGGTCGTCGCGGTCGACGACCGGGGAGACATCGCCCACACCCTCATCGACCGCCGGTCCCGCTTCCGTATGGTCACCGCCGCCTGTGTGGTCGACGGCCGGCTGATCCTCGGGAGCCTGTGGGAGCGAGGCGTCGCGGTGTGCGAGCTGCCGCCGGTGGCGGTGTGACGACAGGCCCCGGAGAGGAACGTCGTGGCCCGGGGGTGCGCCCGGGCACCGGCCGGGTGCGCGGCGGAGCACGGCCGCGTTACGCTGGCGACCGGCCGCGATCCCTCGCGGCGCGGCGGTGGGGCCCGCCGTACCCGAACCGCGGCACCGGTGCCGACAACGGTCCCTGCTTGCGACGGAGCGCGCCCGGCGGACGCCGGGCCCCGGCGAGTAGGAGAGACGCACAGCCATGTCGGCCCCCCACCCCGAACCCGAAGCCCCTTCGCCGGGCGCGACCGAACCCGCGCTGTCCCCCGACGCCCCCGTGGCCGATCCGCCCCGGCCCGCGCGATGGCACGGACAGGCGCCCGTGGTCGCGGTCGTGGCGGCCGGCGGTGGCATCGGCGCGACGGCACGCTACGGCGCCTCCCTCCTGTGGCCCACGGGAGCGGCCGGCTTCCCCTGGACCACGTTCTGGGTGAACGTCGCCGGCTGCTTCGTGATCGGCCTCTTCATGGTCGTGATCACGGAGGGACGGCCCGCCCACCGGCTCGTGCGGCCCTTCTTCGGCACGGGCGTCCTCGGCGGCTTCACCACGTTCTCGACGTACGCCGTCGACATCCAGCGCCTGATGGAGGAGGACCGTCCCGGTACCGCCCTCGCCTATCTCGCCGCGACCCTCCTCGCCGCCCTGGCGGCAGTCTGGCTCGCGACGGCGACGGCCCGCCGGCTGCTGCGGGCCGGGCCTGCCGCCCTGACCCGGACCGAACCGGACCCGGCAACCCGCGAGAAAGGTAAGAGGTCGTCGTGAACTGGGTGCTCGTCATCGTCGGCGGCATGGTCGGCGCGCCCCTGCGCTACCTCACCGACCGCGCCGTGCAGTCCCGGCACGCCACCGCCTTCCCGTGGGGGACGCTCGCCGTCAACGTCACCGGATCCCTGGTCCTCGGCACCCTCACCGGCGCCGTCGCCGCCGGTGCTGCAGGCTCCCACCTGCAACTTCTGCTCGGCACCGGACTGTGCGGGGCGCTCACCACGTACTCGACCTTCTCGTACGAGACCCTGCGGCTGGCCCAGGACGGCGCCCGTGTGCCCGCCGTCGCCAACGTGGTCGCGAGCGTGACGGCGGGCCTGGGCGCCGTCGCCGTGGGACTCGCGGTGGCACGGGCCCTCTGGGGCTGAGCGCGGCCCTTACCCGGCCGTAGTACGACTGCCTCCCCGGCGCGATCACGGTCGCCGTGAGCCGTGGCGGTCACACCTCAGCCATGCGCCCCCCGGCCATGTCCTCGCCGAGCAGAACTGGACCCCATGAGCACCATCAGCGTCGGTCAGGCCGTCGTCCTCGGAGCGGTGGAGGGCGTGACGGAATTCCTGCCGGTGTCCTCCACCGGCCATCTGAAGATCACCGAAGGTCTCATGGGGATCCAGGTCGACGACAGGGCCGTCGTCGGGTTCTCGGCGGTGATCCAGGTCGGCGCGATCGCCGCGGTGCTCGTCTACTTCCGCAAGGACATCGCGCGGATCGGTTCCGCCTGGTTCCGGGGGCTCCTCCACGCGGGGGAGCGGCAGGACCGCGACTACCGGTTCGCCTGGTGGGTGATCGCCGCGACGGTCCCGATCGTGCTGGTGGGGCTGGCCGCCCGGTCGCTCATCGAGGGGCCGCTCGCCTCGCTGTGGGTGGTGGCCGGTTCGCTGATCGTCGGCAGCGGTGTGATGTGGGTCGCGGAACAGGTGGGCCGCCGCCGACGCGCGGAGGAGGACACCCGGTTCAGGGACGCGATGCTCGTCGGAGGTTCGCAGATCCTCGCCCTGCTCTTCCCCGGTTTCTCCCGCTCCGGCGCCACCATGTCCACCGCGCTGCTGCTCGACCTCGACCGGGTCGCGGCCACCCGGCTCTCGTTCTTCCTGGGCATTCCGGCCCTGACCGGCGCGGGGATCTACGAGTTGAAGGACGCCCTCGGCGCGGGGGTGGGCGCCGCCCCGCTGATCGCGGGAACGGCCGTCTCCTTCGTGGTCGCCTACGGCTCGGTCGCCTGGCTGCTGAAGTTCGTGACCAGGCATTCCTTCAACGTGTTCATCGGCTACCGGATCGTCGTCGGGGTTCTCCTCCTCGGACTGCTCGCCGCGGGCGGGCTGAGCTGACCGGCTCGAAGATCGAATTCCTGACCTCTTGACAGCCCCCTCCCGTCACCCGCAGGATCACCCCCGTGAACCTGTCAGACAGCCAGACAGGTGGCTCGGCACCCCGGCGCGTCAGCGCCATGGAAGCGGTGCTCACCCACCTCCGCGACGCCATCGAGCGCGGCAAGTACGCCATCGGCGACAAGCTCCCCTCGGAGGCGGAGCTGTGCCGGCAGCTCGAAGTGAGCCGTCCGGTCCTGCGCGAGGCGCTGCGGGCCCTGCAGGTGATGGGCCTGACCCAGTCCCGCACCGGCAAGGGCACCTTCGTGATCTCCAGCGCCGTCGAGGACCCCACCTTCGGCGACTTCACGGCCAGCGACCTGCTGGAGGTGCGCCGCCACGTGGAGATCCCGGTCGCCGGGTACGCGGCGGTTCGCCGCACCCCGGAGAACCTGGACCACCTGGCCCATCTGCTGGACCGGATGGAGCGGGAGACCGACACCACGGCGTGGGTCGCGATGGACTCCCTCTTCCACCTGGCCGTGGCCGAGGCCGCCCAGAACCCGGTGTTCCGCCGGGTCATCGAGGAGATCCGGGACGCGCTGGCCCGCCAGTCGGCCTTCCTCAACGAACTGGGCGGACGGCGCGAGCAGTCCAACCGTGAACACCGGGCCATCGTCGAGGCGCTGATCGACGGTTCCGAACACGACGCGGTGGAGGCCATGTCCCACCACCTCGACCGCGTCGAGACCACCCTCACCGACATCGTGCGTTCCCCGCGCACGGAGAGTTCCACGGAAGGCGGACCCGAGGCGTGAGCGAGCAGTCCCTCGAGAAGGACGACGTGAAGGCCGGGCAGTCGCCGGCCCACGTCGACGCCGGAGACGCCGGCTACAGCAAGTCCCTGAAGTCCCGCCACGTCAACATGATCGCCATCGGCGGAGCGATCGGCACCGGCCTGTTCCTCGGCGCCGGCGGCCGCCTCGCCGACGCCGGGCCGTCCCTCTTCATCGCCTACGCGGTCTGCGGAGTCTTCGCCTTCCTCGTCGTCCGCGCCCTCGGCGAACTGGTCCTGTACCGGCCCTCCTCCGGTGCCTTCGTGTCCTACGCCCGGGAGTTCCTCGGCGAGAAGGGCGCCTACACGGCCGGCTGGATGTACTTCCTGAACTGGGCCACCACCGGTATCGCCGACATCACCGCGGTCGCCCTGTACACCCACTACTGGGGCATGTTCTCCGACATCCCCCAGTGGGTGATCGCGCTGATCGCGCTCGGGGTCGTCCTCGCCGTGAACCTGATCTCTGTGAAGATGTTCGGCGAACTGGAGTTCTGGTTCGCGATCATCAAGGTCGGTGCGCTGGTCACCTTCATGCTGATCGGCATCTTCCTGCTGGTCACCCAGCAGCCCGTCGACGGCCACACCCCCGGCCCGTCCCTGATCACCGACAACGGCGGCATCTTCCCCAACGGTCTGCTGCCCATGCTGCTGATCATCCAGGGTGTCGTCTTCGCCTACGCCTCCGTCGAACTGGTCGGCGTCGCCGCCGGTGAGACCGAGAACCCCGAGAAGATCATGCCGAAGGCGATCAACTCGATCATGTGGCGTGTCGGCCTGTTCTACGTCGGCTCCGTCCTGCTGCTTGCGATGCTGCTGCCCTGGTCCTCGTACAAGGCGGGCGAGAGCCCCTTCGTCACGGTGCTCTCCAACATCGGCGTCCCCGCGGCCGGCGGCATCATGAACCTGGTCGTGATGACAGCGGCCATGTCCTCGCTCAACTCGGGTCTGTACTCCACCGGCCGCATCCTGCGCTCGATGGCGATGGCGGGCTCCGCCCCGAAGTTCACCGGCGTGATGAGCCGCAACCAGGTCCCCTACGGCGGCATCCTGCTCACCAGCGGTATCTGTGTGCTCGGTGTCGGACTGAACTTCGTGGTCCCGGCCGACGCGTTCGAGATCGTGCTCAACTTCGCCGCCATCGGCATCATCTGCACCTGGGGCATGATCATGATCTGTCACCTGGTGTTCTGGCAGAAGACCGAGAAGGGCGAGCTGACCCGGCCGAGCTACCGGCTGCCGGGCTCCCCGTGGACCGAACTGGTGACTCTCTTCTTCCTCGCGTCGGTCCTGGTCCTGATGTACGCGGACGGCGGCGCGGGCCGCACGACCGTACTGTGCCTCCCCCTCATCGTGCTGGCGCTGATCGCGGGGTGGTTCGGCGTCCGTCGCCGGGTCGCCCAGCAGTCGGCCGGAGTGAAGAAGTGATCCACGCAGTGACGTACGACCCCACGACCACCGGCGCCGCGGCGATCCCTGCGGCTCCGGTGGCCGCGGCCCCCGTGATCCGGGAACCGCTCCACGCCCCCGTCGCCCACCTCGTACGCGGAGGTGTCATCGAGGGTGTCCACCACGGCTCGGTCGTGGTGCTGGGCGCCGACGGGGAGGTGGAACTCCAACTCGGCGACATCGAGGCGGCGTTCTACCCCCGGTCGGCGCTCAAGCCGGTCCAGGCCGTGGCGATGCTGCGCGCCGGACTGCCGCTGGACGGCGCACTGCTGTCCCTGACCGCGGCCAGCCACTCCGGCGAGGAACGCCACCTCGCCGGAGCCCGGCAGATCCTTCAGCTGGCCGGGGCGAGCGAGGACGACCTGCGCAACGTCACCGACATGCCCTTCGACCCGGCGGTCCGGGACCAGTGGATACGCGAGGGGAGGCAGCCCTCCCGTCTCGCGCAGAACTGCTCGGGCAAGCACGCGGCCATGCTCTACACCTGCCGGCTCAACGGCTGGTCGTTCGACGACTACCTCGACCCGGCCCACCCGTTGCAGCAGGCCATCGCGGAGATCGTCGAGGACCTCACCGGGCAGGCCGTCGCCCGGGTGACCGTCGACGGCTGCGGCGCCCCCCTCTTCTCCGTCTCCCTGCACGGCCTGGCCCGTGCCCTCGCTCGGATCACCACCGCCGCCGAGGGCACCCCCGAGCGCACGGTCGCCGACGCCGTGCGCGCCCACGCCGAGATGGCGTCCGGCGCCGGGCGCGACGTGGCCGAGCTGATGCGGGCCGTGCCCGGACTGCTCACCAAGGACGGCTTCGAGGGCGTCCAGGTCGCCGCCCTCCCCGACGGCCGGGCCGTCGCCGTCAAGATCGCCGACGGCGCGAACCGGGCGCGGGTGCCGGTGACGGCCGCCGCGCTCGTGTGGGCCGGGGTCGACCCCGAGGCTCTCGCCGCGTTCTCCGGTGAGGCGTTGCTCGGGGGCGGGCGGGAGGTCGGGCGGGTCGGCGTGGTGCGGGCGCTGGATCCGTTGCCGCGACTGCCCTGACCGTCGGGTGGGTTGTCGACTGCCGGCCCGGTGGGGCTTCTCGCGCAGTTCCCCGCGCCCCTGAAAGCCCAGGCCCTGCGGGCCTGAAAGACCAGGCCGGCCGGCGTGGCCCTGAAAGGCGGCCGGCGTCGGGCCTGAAAAGCGGTGGGCGCAGCCCCGGCTTTTCAGGGGCGCGGGGAACCGCGCGACCAGCCCCCACGCACCCGCACCCCACCATGGCCCCCCATCAACCACCACCCACCCGCACAGCACCAAGGAAAGGCCCACCCCGCCATGACCGCCGCAGCCACCCGCAGCGAACACGACCTCCTCGGAGACCGTGACGTCCCCGGCGACGCGTACTGGGGCGTGCACACCCTGCGCGCCACGGAGAACTTCCCCGTCACCGGCACCCCGATCTCCGCCTATCCGCACCTGATCGACGCCCTGGCCGCCGTGAAGGAGGCCGCCGCCCGCGCCAACGAGGAACTCGGCCTGCTCGCCCCCGACAAGACCGCCGCGATCGTCGAGGCCTGCCGGGAGATCCGTGACGGCAAGCTGCACGACCAGTTCGTCGTGGACGTGATCCAGGGCGGCGCGGGCACCTCCACCAACATGAACGCCAACGAGGTGATCGCCAACCGGGCGCTGGAGCTCCTGGGCCACGCGAAGGGCGAGTACCGGCATCTGCACCCCAACGAGGACGTCAACCTCGGCCAGTCCACCAACGACGTCTACCCCACCGCCGTGAAGGTCGCGACCGTCTACGCCGTGCACGAGCTGCTCAGGGCGATGGCGGTGCTCCAGGACTCCTTCGCCCGCAAGGCGGTCGAGTTCCGTGACGTGCTGAAGATGGGACGCACCCAGCTCCAGGACGCGGTGCCCATGACGCTGGGCCAGGAGTTCTCCGCGTACGCGGTGATGCTGGACGAGGACCGCAGCCGTCTCGCGGAGGCCGTGGAACTGGTCCACGAGATCAACCTCGGCGCCACCGCCATCGGCACGGGCCTCAACGCCCCCGCCGGATACGCCGAGTCGGCCCGCCGCCACCTCGCGGCGATCACCGGGCTGCCGCTGGTGACGGCCGCCAACCTGGTGGAGGCCACCCAGGACTGCGGCGCGTTCGTGCAGATGTCGGGTGTGCTCAAGCGGGTCGCCGTGAAGCTGTCGAAGACCTGCAACGACCTGCGGCTGCTCTCCTCGGGGCCGCGCGCGGGCCTGAACGAGATCAACCTGCCGCCGGTGCAGGCCGGTTCGTCGATCATGCCCGGCAAGGTCAACCCGGTGATCCCCGAGGTCGTCAACCAGGTCGCCTTCGAGGTGATCGGCAACGACGTCACCATCACCCTGGCCGCCGAGGCCGGACAGCTCCAGCTCAACGCCTTCGAACCGATCATCCTGCATTCCCTGTCGGAGTCCCTCACCCATCTGCGGGCCGCCTGCCTGACCCTGGCCGAGCGGTGCGTGGACGGCATCACCGCCAACACCGAGGCGCTGCGGGCCAGCGTGGAGAACTCCATCGGCCTGGTGACCGCCCTCAACCCCTACATCGGCTACTCGGCGGCCACCGACATCGCCAAGGAGGCCCTCGCCACCGGCCGGGGCGTGGCCGAACTCGTCCAGGAGAAGGGGCTGCTGCCCGCCGAACGGCTCCGGGAGCTGCTGCGGCCCGAGGTGCTCGCGGGCAGCGGCGGGCCCCTCGGCTGATGGGATCGCCCACCTACCAGGCGGTCCTGGAACGCATCGCCGAGGAGGTCGAGAGGACTCCGGGCCGGGGCCGGCCGGCCGACTACATCCCCGCGCTCGCGGCGGTCGACCCGCGCCGCTTCGGCATGGCCGTCGCCGAGCCGGACGGCACGGTGTACGGCGTGGGGGACTGGCGCGAGCCGTTCTCCACGCAGTCCATCACCAAGGTCTTCACCCTCGCCCTCGACCTGGCCCGCGAGGGTGACGCCCTCTGGGAGCACGTGGGCCGCGAGCCCTCCGGCAACCCCTTCAACTCCCTGGTCCAGCTGGAGTACGAGAGCGGCATCCCGCGCAACCCGTTCATCAACGCGGGTGCCCTCGTCGTCACCGACCGCCTGCACACCCGTACCGGCGACGCGGCCGGTGAACTGCTCTCCTTCCTGCGGTCGGAGAGCGGCAACCCGGACCTCGGCTTCGACGCGGAGATCGCCGCCTCCGAAACGGCCCACGGGGACCGCAACGCGGCCCTCGCCCACTTCATGGCCTCGTACGGCAACATCGACAACCCCGTACCGGTCCTCCTCGACCAGTACTTCCGGCAGTGCTCCCTCACCGCCTCCTGCGCCGACCTGGCCCTCGCGACCACCTTCCTGGCCCGCCACGGAGTCCGCGCCGACGGCACCCGGCTGCTCACGCGAAGCCAGGCCAAACAGGTCAACGCGGTCATGCTCACCTGCGGGACCTACGACGCGGCGGGCGAGTTCGCCTACCGCGTCGGTCTGCCCGGCAAGAGCGGCGTGGGCGGCGGCATCATCGCCGTCGTACCGGGCCGTTGCGGACTGTGCGTGTGGAGTCCGGGACTGGACGAGCGGGGCAACTCGGTGGCGGGCGTGGCAGCGCTGGACCGGTTCACGACCCTGACGGGACTGTCCGTCTTCTGATCCCCGGCCGGTCACCGCCGTCCCCGCCGGGACGGCGGTGACCGCACCTGGTCACGTCCCGGTACCCGGCAGGAAGGCGCCCTGTCGCCCGCGCGCCACCCTGCCTCGCCACGCTGACCGGGTGCCGGCCATCGCCTTCCCCGTCGACCTCCGCCGCTGCCGGGCCATCGGCCTCGCCGGAACCGCCTTCCTGGCCCTCGGAGGCGAGACCGCCGGCGCCCTGCCGGTGCGTGACCTGCTCACGCCCACCTCCGGGCGCGGCGCGCTGGGTCTGGTCGCCGTCTACTTCGGGGTCGTCCTGCTGACCGCTGCCTGGGCGCTGCTGGGGAAGGTGATCCGCGGCCCCGAGCCGCCGGCGCCCCGGGCCCTCCTCCTCGTCCTGGCCGTCTGGGCGGCGCCCCTGCTGCTCGCGCCGCCGCTGTTCAGCCGGGACGTCTACAGCTATCTCGCCCAGGGCGCCATGGTCGACGCGCACATCGACGTCTCTCTGCACGGCCCCGCCCGGCTCGGCGGGCCGCTCGCCGACGAGGTGGCCCCGATGTGGCGGCACACCGCGGCCCCGTACGGCCCGGTCTTCCTCGCCGTCGCCTCCGGGCTGTCCGGCCTCACCGAGGGGCGGGTCCCGGCCGGGCTGATCGGCATGCGGCTGATCGCGCTGCTCGGGGTGGCCCTGATGGCCGTGGCGCTGCCCCGCCTGGCCCGGTACGGCGGAGCCGACCCGGCCGTCGCCCTCTGGCTGGGCGCGCTCAATCCGCTGGTGCTGCTGCACCTGGTGGCGGGGGCCCACAACGACGCGCTGATGCTGGGACTGCTGGGCATCGGGCTGGTGTGGGCGCGAGGCCGGCCGTACCTCCTCGGCGTCGTCCTCGTCACCCTCGCCGCGCTGGTCAAGGCCCCCGCCGTGCTCGGCCTGGTGGCGGTGGTCGTGGCGCGGGGCCGAACCGGACGGGTGCGCACGACCGCCGCGACCCTGGCCGTCGCGACGGCCACCACGGTGGCCGTCACCGCCCTGACCGGCACGGGATACGGCTGGATCGCCGCCCTGCGCACCCCGGTGTCCCCGGGGAACTGGTCACCCGCCAGCGTCCTCGGCCGCGCGACCGGCACCCTGCTCCACGACCTCGGCAGCGACCTGGCCCCCCTCGCCCTCCCGGCCTGGCGCGCGGCCGGGCTCCTGCTGACCCTCGCCGTCGTGCTGTTCGTCTGGCTCCGGCTGAGACCCGGCCCGGTGTACGCGACCGGCCTCAGCCTGGCCGCCGTGGCCGCGCTCGGCCCCGCGATCCGCCCCTGGTACGCCCTGTGGGGGCTGTTCCTCATCGCCGCGGCCGCCCGGGACACCTCCGTGCAGCGCCGGGCCGTGGCCGTCAGCGGGGTGCTGGCGCTCGTCGTCCTGCCGAGCGGCTACCCGGCGGACACCGAGCAGATCGTGCTGGCGGGGTGCGGGGCGGTGCTCGCGGTGGTGGTGCTGTGGCAGGCCGAACTGGGCTCCCGCGCGCAGGTCCTCGGGAGTAGGGCATGAGCGGGCCGCCACCGGGGCGCCGCGGGCCGTGCGCCGACCGCGCCCGTGTCCTCCTGGTCCTCGCCCTGGCCGCCGCCGTCACCGTGTTCACCGCGACCGTCCCGCTGCTGCGGGACTGGTTCGACCTGCGCGTCTACCACGGCGCGATCGACTCGTGGGTCCACCACGACGGCCGTCTCTACGACTATGTGGTGCCGGGCACGACGTACGGATTCACCTATCCGCCGTTCGCGGCCGTCGCCATGCTGCCGATGGCGCTGACCGGCCTGCCCACCGCGATCGCGCTGTGCCTGGCACTGAACCTGACGGCGCTCGCGGCCGTCCTGTACGTGCTGGCCGGCCCGCCGCCGCGCCGCTTCGGCTGGTTCGGCGCCTCGCACGTCCTCTGCGCGCTCGCTCTGTTCGAACCGCTGCGCGACACCTTCAGCTTCGGCCAGGTGAACCTCCTGCTGCTCGCCCTGGTGCTCGCCGACGCCCGGCTGCTGGCCACCGGCCGGGACCGCCGGGCGGGTGTCGGCATCGGTCTCGCGGCGGCGGTCAAACTGACACCCGCGATCTTCATCGTTCTGCTGCTGCTCGCCCGGCGGTGGCGGGCCGCCGGGCTCGCGACCGCCGTCGCCGCGGCCGCCACCGCGGCGGCGGCCTGGATCGCCCCGGCCGCCTCGCGCTTCTACTGGACCGAGGCCGTGTGGGACACCGGCCGTATCGGCCGCCTGGACTACGTCTCCAACCAGTCGCTGCAGGGGGTCCTGGCCCGGCTCGCGGCCCCGCACGAACCGAGCAGGGCCGTCTGGGCGCTCCTCGTGCTGGTGGTGCTGTGCGTGTGGGCGTGGCGGGCCCGTGCGGCGGTGCGCGCCGAGGACTGGACGGCCGCGTTCGCCCTGACCGGGCTGACCGCGTGTCTGGTCAGCCCGGTCACCTGGGTGCACCATCTGGTCTGGCTGCTGCCGTCCTTCGCCGTCCTGCTGCGACAGCGCCGGATGCTGCCGCTCACGGTGGCGCTCTACACCGTGCTGTGCAGCAGCGTCGTGTGGCTCTGGGTCGACGACGCCTCAGGCCCCGGCGGCCTCGTCGGCGGCAACGCCTATGTGTGGATCACGCTCGGACTCCTGCTGTGGCTGCCGGCCGGTCAGCCGTGGGTGGGCCGGCGGCGCATGAGCCGCAGCGCCAGTGCCACGGCCGCCGCGCCGCAGCCGGCCGCACCGGCGACCGCGCCCACCAGCGGCAGGCCGGGCGAGGTGGCCGCCTCCTTCTCCGGGCGGACGGGCGATCCCCCGGGGCCGGCCTGAGGAGCCGCCGCCGGGCGGGGCGGCAGCAGCGACCCGACGGCGTCGACGTGACCGGCGGCCCGGAACCCCCAGTCGAGAAGGGAGCGCGCCTCCTCGTACACGGCGTGGCCGCCGCCCGACTCCGGCCGCATCACCGTCACGACGAGGGTGCGGCCGCCCCGCTTCGCGGCGGCGATCAGGGTGTTGCCCGCGTTGGTCGTGTAGCCGTTCTTGACGCCGACCAACCCGGGATAGCGCTCGACCCCGGCGCCGGTGAGCAGCCGGTTGGTGTTCTGGATGCCGTACGACCAGCCGCCCGCCGGGAACTTCGCGGTGGCCGTGGCGCAGTACCCGGCGAACTCCGCGTTGCGCAGCCCGGCCCGCCCGAACACCGCCAGGTCGAACGCGGAGGACACCTGGCCGGGCGCGTCGTAGCCGTCGGGCGAGACGACACGGGTGTCCCGCGCGCCCAGGGCGCGGGCCTTCGCCTGCATCTGCTCGGCGGTGACTTTCCAGCCGCCGTTGAGGGAGGCGAGCACGCGTACGGCGTCGTTGCCCGAACTGAGGAAGACCCCGCGCCACAGGTCGGCGACGGTGTACGTGCTGTTCTCCTTGATGCCGACCAGGCTGCTGCCGGCGCCGATGCCCGCGAGCTCCTCGCTCTTGACGGTGTGTCGCAGTCCCGCCGGCAGCCCCGGCAGCACGGTCAGGGCGAACAGGGTCTTCAGTGTGCTCGCCGGCGGCAGTCTGCGGTGCGCGTCGTGCGCGGCCAGCACCTCGCCGCTGCCGGCGTCCGCCACGAGCCACGACCGCGCGGAGATGTCCTGCGGGGTCCGGGGTGCTCCGGCCCGCGGTCGCACCTGGGTCCCCTGCCGGAACAGCGGCGACGGCTCCTGCGTGGCCTTGGCGTCCTGCCGGCCCGTCCCGGCCGGGTGCCCGGCCCCTTCCGGGTTCGTCACGGCGGCCAGGGTCCCGAGCGCGCAGACGGCGGAGCAGCAGACGACGAGGCGGGCGACCCGGCGGGCGACTCGGGGGACGCGGGATGGGAATCCGATGGTCATATCGCAAACGTAGGAAGAGGCGGGTCCCGGTCCGGGATGCCAGGGCCGAGCGCCCGGATCGAGCACCCGGATGCCTCATGTCGTGCCGCCGGAAGTCAGGAGGCCGGCAGCGTGGGCTGCACCTGCCGCAGGAAGGCCGCGTTGTCGGGGGTGGCGCGCAGCCGCTCCAGGAGGGTTTCGAGGTTCGCCTGTCCCTCGCGCGATCGCAGGGCCCGCCGCAGCCCTCGTACGGCCGTCGACTCGGCCGGTGCCAGCAGGAGTTCCTCACGGCGGGTGCCGGACGGGGTGATGTCGACGGCGGGGAAGACCCGCCGGTCCGCCAGGGCGCGGTCGAGGCGCAGTTCCATGTTGCCGGTGCTCTTGAGCTCCTCGAAGAAGAAGTCGTCGGCCCGGGACCCGGTCTCCACCAGGGCGGTGGCGAGGATGGTGAGGGAACCGGCTTCCTCGGTCAGCCGGGCGGCGCCGAACAGCCGCTTGGGGCCGTGCAGGGCGGCGGCGTCGACACCGCCGCTGAGCGTGCGGCCACCGGCGGCGGCAGCGTTGTTGTGGGCCCGGCACAACCTGGTCAGGGAGTCCAGCAGGATCACGACGTCCTCGCCCTGTTCGACGAGCCGCTTGGCGCGCTCCACGACGAGTTCGGCGAGCGCGATGTGCTGCTTGGGGGACCGGTCGAACGTGGACGCGTACACCTCGCCCCGCACGGAGCGCCGCATGTCGGTCACCTCCTCGGGCCGTTCGTCGAGGAGCACCACCATCAGGCGGGCCTGCGGGTGGTTGGCGGCGATGGCGGCGGCCACCTGCTGGAGCAGCACCGTCTTGCCTGTCTTGGGCGGGGCGACGATCAGTCCCCGCTGCCCTTTGCCGACGGGGGCCAGGAGGTCGACCAGACGGCCCGTCAGGCCGCTGGCCGGGTGTTCGAGCCGCAGCCGCTCGCGCGGGTGCAGCGGGGTGAGGTCGTGGAAGTGCGGGCGCCGGCCCAGTTCCTGAGGCGTACGGCCGTTGATCCGTTCGACCCCGGTGAGGGCGCGCCCGCCGTCGCGTACGCCTTCGACGGTGTCGCCCTTGCGCAACCCGTACCTGCGGATCAGCGCGGCGGGGACCTGGGGGTCGGCGGGGGAGGGCAGGCAGCCGTCGACGCGCAGGTGTCCCTGCCCGCCCTGCGCGGTCTCCAGGACGCCGGTGACCCGGGCGGGAGGCTGTCGATCGGTGGAAGCGCGTTCGAGTGTGGTGCTGGTCATGAGTGAGGTCCTTTCGAGGACGGGTGGAAACGTGTGAGGGAAGGGGGAGAGGCACACACCCGGGGTACGGCCGAGCCGTGCACGGCCGCGCATGAGCAGCGGAAACCGTGCGACGCGGGTGGTGCGAGGAGACTGACGGCCGGTCGGAGACGACGGGCGGTTCAGTGAAGGGATCTCGGGATCCGAGAGAGAGTGGCACCGGCGCCCCGGAGGGGGCGATACACACGGGCCGCCATAACCGTACCACCATCGCCGGCCGGTTGGGGGGAAGTTCCTTACCGATGGCTTACCCGTGGCCGGTGAACCGATCTCGTGTGGACCTCGTACAGAGGGGCGCACCGCCAGCGGTCCTCGCACGGAAGGAACGTCGCGTGTCACTGTTCACGCGCTCCAGCCCCTCACCCGACACGGACGACACGGACGGCGCCCCCGGCATGGGCGGGACGGACGGGACGAGTGCGCCGTCGACGGCAGAACCGTCGGCCGCTCCGACCGCCGGCCCGGCGGCCGACACGTCGGCCTCGGACGCCTCCGTCGCCGGCGCTCCGGCGGCGCCCGGCCGGCCGTCGCGCCGATGGCGGCGGTACCGCGCGGCGTTCCGGGAGAAGCACCCGCGCGCCGCACGCGCGTGGTCGTGGGGTGTCACCGCGCTGGCCGCCGCCCTGGTGTTCTTCGCGCTGTTCATGCCGGGCAAGGCCGAGTACTTCGAGGCCCGGCAGTTCCTGCGGATCCCCGTGGAACCGATCCTCGCCGCCGCCCTGCTGCTGGTGCTGCCGCGCCGGCCACGGCTTGCGGGGGCGGTCGTCATCGGGCTCGGCCTGGCCGTCCTGGTGGTCGTGAAGGCGCTGGACATCGGCTTCAACCAGTTCCTCGGCCGCGGTTTCAACGTGGTCCTCGACTGGGGCCTGCTCGACGACGCCGAGTCCTATGTGCGGGACACCCTCGGCGGAGCGGGCGCGCGGGCGGCCGTGTCCGGCCTGGTGGCGCTGGTGCTGCTGCTGTTCGCCGTCATGGCGCTGGCCGTGGTGCGGCTCACGAACCTGCTGGTGCGCGACCGGGAACGGGCGACGAAGGGCGTCGTCGTCGCCGGCACGGTGTGGATCACCTGTGCGGCGCTCGGCCTGACGCCCCTCGACGACACCGCGGTCGCCTCCAGGAGCACCATCGGTTTCGTGCAGGACCGCTGGGGCCGGGTCCAGGAGACGCTGCGGGACGAGGCCGCGTTCGCCGAGGAGGTCAAGAAGGACCGGTTCGCCGATGTGCCCGCCGACCGGCTGCTGACCGGGCTGCGCGGCAAGGACGTCACGATCGCCTTCATCGAGAGCTACGGGCGCGCCGCCCTGCAGGACCCCGCCGTCGCACCCGGCGTGAAGGGGGCCCTCGACGAGGAGGGCAAGGCGCTGGCCGAGGCCGGGTTCGCGGCGAGGAGCGGCTGGCTGACCTCCGCGACGTACGGCGGCAGCAGTTGGCTCGGGCACTCCACGTTCCTCACCGGCCTGTGGATCGACAACCAGAGCCGCTACCGCACGGTCACCGCCGGCGACCGCCTCACCCTGCCCGGCGCCTTCGCCAAGACCGACGCCTGGCGCACGGTCGGGGTCGTGCCCGGCGTCCGGTACAACTGGCCCGAAGGCCACTTCTACGGCTTCGACAAGGTCTACGACTCCCGAGATGTCGGTTACCGGGGACCGAAGTTCAGCTGGTCGACCATGCCCGACCAGTACGCGCTCACCGCGTTCGAACGCCTGGAGGCCGCCAAGAAGCGTGACAAGCCGCTGATGGCGGAGATCATCCTGACCTCCAGCCACCAGCCGTGGGCACCGCTGCCGAAGATGGTCGGCTGGGACGAGGTCGGCGACGGCTCGGTCTACAGGGCCGTCGAGAAAGCGGGCAAGGACCCGGCGGACGTGTTCACCGACCCCGTCGAGGTGAAGGAGGAGTACGGCAAGTCCGTCCAGTACTCGCTGCACAGCCTCCTGCAGTACCTGGAGAGGTACGGCGACAAGAACTCGGTGCTGGTCTTCCTGGGCGACCACCAGCCCATGGCGAGGGTCAGCGGCGACGGCGCGAGCCACGACGTACCGGTCACCATCGTCGCCCATGACCCGAAGGTGCTCGACCGGATCGACGACTGGGGCTGGTCCGACGGGCTCAGGCCCGGCGCCGACGCCCCGGTCTGGCGCATGGATTCCTTCCGTGACCGCTTCCTCACCGCGTACGGCGAGGAGCCGAAGGCGGCCGGTACGCCCGCGCCGTAGCCCTCCGCACCGCGTGGGCGGCTGCCCGGAACGGGGACCGGGCAGCCGCTCCGGCGGTCACCCGCGAAGCTCGAAGACGCCGTACCCGAAGCCCTGGGCGGTGATCGTACCGTCCGAGACCACCACACCCCGTGCTTCCAGCGTCCCGGGGACGGCGGGCTCGTACGGGCAACTCGCCGTGTGCCGCTGCGGGTTGACGACCACCAGGTAGCGTCCGCCCCGCACGTACACGAACGGGTACCCCGCGTGCAGGACCTCCACCGAACCGCCGGCGCCCAGCTCGGGTGTGCGCCTGCGCAGGGCGATCAGACGGCGTACGAGATGCAGGAGCGAGGTGTCGTCGGCGCGCTGGGCTGCCACGTCAGGGCGGTCGGGGGAGGGGTCGACAGGGAGGTAGAGGCGGTCGGCGGGGGCGCTGGAGAACCCCGCGTTCGGGGTCCCGTCCCACTGCATGGGCGTGCGGGAGCCCGCGCGGTTGTAGCGGGGGCCGAGGACGCTGCCCTCCGTGTCGGGCAGGCCCGGGACGTACCGCATGCCGATCTCGTCGCCGTAGTAGATCGCCGGAAGCGTCGGCCAGGTCATCTGGAAGACGAAGGCGGCGGGGAGCTGGCCGGCCGTGCGGGGGCCGCAGTTGAGGCGGGAGAAGTCGTGGTTGGCGGTGGGCAGCGCGATCGAGCCAGCGCCGCCGACCGCCGCGGACGCCTGCCGCCAGGCCTCGACGAAGGGGCGCGGCGAGCCGTGGCCGCTCGCGTCGAAGAAACAGTCGAGCGGGTCCCACTGCTCGTGGACCGTGCCCTCGCCGTTGTTCCACAGTGAGCGCAGGGCGAGGCCGTCGGTGGCGCCGCCGAAGTGCAGGAAGAAGTCGGCGTGGAACCCGGCCGGGACCGACACCTCCGGCTCGCCCCACTCGGCGAGCAGCACGGCGTCCGGGTGGGCGGCGTCCAGCCAGTGCCGCAGCTCCGTCCAGAGGCGAGAGGTCTCGACCCTGTCCGGGTCGTCCTTGACGAGCGAGGCGGCCATGTCGACGCGGAAGCCGGCCACACCGAGGCTCAGCCAGTGGTCCATGATCGTGCGGAGGGCGTGGCGGTTGGCGCGCGGGCCGTCGGCGTCGACCGGCAGCCGCCAGGGCTCGGCCGGATTCCCGCGCGCGTAACCGAAGTTGAGGGCGGGCTGGGAGTCGAAGAAGTTCGGGAGATACGCGCCGGGGCGGCTGCCGGGGGAGGCCACGAAACCTTCGGGACGGCCGTGCGGCGCCCAGATGTAGCGGTGGTCGTCCGGGTCGTTCGCGGACGCCCGGAACCACGGGTGGTCGACGGAGGTGTGCCCGGCGACCAGGTCCAGCAGGATCCGGATGCCGCGGGGGGCCGCCTCGTCGACGAGCCTCGCCAGGTCGTCGTTCGTGCCGTAGCGCGGGGCGACGTTCAGATAGTCCGCGACGTCGTATCCGGCGTCGCGGAACGGCGAGACGAAGCAGGGGTTCAGCCAGACGGTGTCGACGCCCAGCCAGGAGAGATGGTCGAGGTGTTCGGCGATTCCGGCGAAGTCCCCGATGCCGTCCCCGTCGGAGTCGGCGAAGGACTGCGGATAGATCTGGTAGAAGACGGCGTCGGCCAGCCAGGTCGGGGCGGGACGGAACGAGGTCATGGCCAGACCCTAGGCGACGGCGTGCGCCGACCGCTGCCCCGAGTCAGGGCCTAAGCTGACGTGATGTTCACCCCGCAAGGCCCCAGCCTCCGCGAACTCGCCGTCCAGGCCCTCTCCTCCGTAGAACACGGCTACGACCTGCTCGCCCCCAAGTTCGACGAAACCCCGTTCCGTACCCCGGGCCCGATCCTGGAGGCGGTCGAGGCGGCCCTGTCGTCGCTGGGGCCCTTCGTGCACGGCCTGGACCTCTGCTGCGGTACCGGCGCCGGTATGGAGGTGCTGCGCGAGGTGTGCCGGGAGGGTGTCACCGGCGTCGACATCAGCGCGGGGATGCTGGCGGTGGGCAGGCGGCGGCTGGGCGGTCCCGGCAACGGCCCCGGTTCCGGCGCTCCGCGTGTGTCGTGGGTGCGCGGGGACGCCCTGGCGCTGCCCTTCGCCCCCGTCTTCGACGTGGCCGTCAGCTTCGGCGCGTTCGGGCACTTCCTGCCGGAGCAGCTGCCGAGGCTGTTCAGCGAGGTGCGCTCCGTACTGCGGCCCGGCGGACGCTTCGCGTTCCCGCTGCCCGCGCCCGCCCCGCCCAGCTCCCCCTGGTACTGGGCGGCGCTGGGCTTCGACGCGGCGATGCGGGTGCGCAACGCCCTCTGGCGACCGCCGTTCGTCATGTACTACCGGCCGTTCCGGCTCGGCGTGGTGCGGGACGAGCTGGAACGCGCGGGCTTCGAGGTGGAGTCGTACGCGCTGCCCGAGTTCGGTCGGCGGACCGACGGCAGCCCGCGCTGCCGGATGGTGGTGGCCACCCGCACGGGGTGAGCGGCCGGGGTCCCGTGCGGCAGCGCCCGGACGAAGCGCCGCCGTTCGCCGGGACGGGGGCCGCCCGGCCTCCCCGAACATTCCCGACTGGTCGGACAGGGCCGGTAGGAGTGGTGCGACGGAACCACTCCTACCGGTCCCGGTCCCGGGACAGGAACACGGGCGGGGTGGGCTCCGCGCGGGCCGGGACGACGTGCCAGTAGTCCCTGGTCTCCACGGCGAGGCCGGTCGCGTCGAACCGTACGAAGACGCAGCCCGCGAGCGTCTGCGGCTCCCGGCCGACCTCCGACAGCACCCGGAACTCGGCGACGGCCACCCCGTCCTGTCCGATCACCGGGTCCGAGAAGCGCACGTCGTCCACCCGCTCGCCGGTGAAGGACCAGCGCAGATACCCGGCGAGTTCGTCACGGCCCCGGTGCGGCTCCCGGAAGGGCATCGACCGGTGGACGCAGTCCGTCGCGTACAACTCCAGGATCGCCTCGACGTCATGCGCGGCCCACGCCCGCTGCCACACACTGACGAACCGCCGGGCGGCCTGCGCCGTGTCCATCGTCCCGGCCCCCTCAGAGCTGCGCGGCCAGCCAGCGCAGCTTGACCGCCTCCTGGTAGGGGCCGCCGCCCTCGTGGTCGTTGAAGTCGTAGACCTCGATGCGCTTGTTCGCCTCGGCCCAGGCGTTGAAGGCCGCGAAGACCGTGGACGGCGGGCAGGTCTGGTCCTCCAGCGCCGCCGAGAACAGGGCGGCGGCCCGGCCGCGCGCGGCGAAGTGCACGCCGTCGAAGTAGGCGAGGGTGCGCCCGACCTGCTCGGTACGGCCGCGGTGGGTCTTGAGGTACTTGCCGATCTCGCGGTACGGGTCGCGGTCGGTGATCGTCGTGGAGCGCGGGAAGTCGCAGAGGAAGGGCACGTCGGGCGCGACCGCGACCAGATCGGGAACGAGTCCGCCGACGGCGATGGAGATGCCGCCTCCCTGGCTGGAACCCACGACGGCCGTGCGCGCCGCGTCGGTCCGCGGATGCGAGCGGGCGGCCTCGACCGCGCGTACGGCGTCGGTGTAGACCCGGCGGTAGTAATAGTTCTCGGGGGCGTCGACGCCCCGGGTCATGAAGCCGGGGAAGGCGGGGGCGCCCGCCACCGGGTCGGGGGTGTCCCCGCCTCCGCCCCAGGCGCTGCCCTGGCCCCGGGTGTCCATGACGAAGTGGGCGTAGCCGGCCGAGGCCCACAGGAGATGGGTGTGGGGCAGGCCGCGGCCGCCGCCGTAACCGATGAACTCCACGACGGTGGGCAATGGTTCGCCGGCGCCGGCCGGGAGGGCCAGCCAGCCCTTGACGGGGTGTCCGCCGAACCCGGAGAAGGTGACGTCGTACACCTCGACCGTCTTTAGGTGGGTCTCGACCGGCTCGAAGCGGGCGTCGAGGTCGTGCTCGCGGGCCTCCTGGAGCGTCTTGGTCCAGAAGGCGTCGAAGTCCTCGGGCTCCGTCGAAGCGCTTCGATAACCGCGAAGCTCGTCCAACGGCAGGTCGAACAGGGCCATGAAGGACCACCTTGTGAGTTCTGAGGTGCGGATGATCACACCGTACGTGGGGCGCCGCGGGCCGCCAAGGGGCTGTTTTCGCGCCCGCGACGGCCCGCGCGTTCACCTGTGGTCGGCGCCCGCCAGGGCCCGAAAGCCCGCCGGGCTCGACACGATGCCCGGGTTCCGCAGCGGGAACCACGTGAAGTCGGCCCTCGGCCGGATGGGAATCGTCCGCGCTCCCGTGTCGTGCCCGGTGCAGGGCCCCGGTGGCAGGCCGCGGTACCGGGTCCGGGACGTCACGCCCAGCGGTGGCCCCAGTCGGGGCCCGTCCGTGCCCACTCCCGCTCCCATTCGGCCAGCCGGTGCCGGATGGCGACCCGGCGGACGACCAGGTGCCCGAGCAGGACGACGCCGACGACGCCGCCGGTGGCGCAGGTGCCCATGGCGAGCGCGTGCTGCCAGACGGCGGTGTCGGTCGGGGGCGGCTGGACGCTGCGGCCCGCGTCGTCCAGCCAGACGTCGGCGCGGTCGCCGCGCTCGGTGCCGGCCGGCACCCGCGCCTCACCGGTGCGGGAGCCGCCGTCGGGCTCCGTCCAGCGCGCCCGCACCCAGAAGGCGGGCTGTTTGTCCTCGTGTGCCGAGGGCACCGAGGCCGGGGCCTTCTCGACGATCACGGCGCTCACCCGGTCGAGCGCGGCCCGCTCGGCCGTCGCGTGGGCCCGCGCGTCCGCGTGGGCCCACCGGCCCACCACCACCCCGGCGGCCGGGGCGGCGAGGGCGAGGAGCAGCACGACGCACAGGACGGTCCACGCCTCGACGACGTCCGAGCGGCGGCGCAGCGGATTGGCCCGCCAACGCCACCCGAACACCTGGCCTCGCATCTCGCCCTCCCTCGCCGGTTCGGTCCTCGTGTACGAGAACCCCGGTCTGGACTGGTCCGCACTTCCGGTGTACCCGAAAGAGGGCGTGATGGCATGGTTTGCGCCGTAAATCATGGGGCCGCGGCGGTCTGCGGGTACGAGATCCGGTCGTGCGGAGGGGACCCGGTCGTGGGAACGGGGCCCCCGCGAAGGTCAGCCGAACCGTTCGATGCGGATGCGGTCCACGGGCTGTCCGGCCGCGACCAGGAGCCGCGAGGCGTGCTCGGCGAACGCGTTGGAGCCGCACACGTAGGCCTCCCATCCGCCCGTCGGCGGCGCGGCGAGCAACGGTGCCACATGGGCCGCCGACAGCCGCCCCACCGGCACCCCCTCGGGCGCCCGGCGGGTGAACACCGCCGTCGTCTCAGGGCCGTACTCCGCCGCGTAGACCAGCTCCCCGGGCCCGCGCGCGGACACCAGCAGCCGCAGCGGGACGTCGAGCCCGCGCGCCCGGTGGTGGCGGATCATCGACATGAGCGGTACGACACCGGAACCGGCGCCGACCAGCAGCGCGGGCCGGTCTCCGGGCCAGGCGAAGAAGCCGCTGAGCGGGCCCCGCACCTCGACCTCGTCGCCGGGCCGGGCCTCGGTGTGGAACCACCCGGAGACCTCGCCGCCCTCGACGTGGTCCAGGGTCAGCTCGATGTGCCCGCTGCCGTCCGGCGGTGACGCCAGCGAGTAGTGGCGCTGCGCCGTGTAGCCGTCCGCGGCGGTCAGCCGCAGCATCAGGTGCTGTCCCGGCAGATGCCCCGCCCACCCGGGCACCGCGAACCGGAACGTGGCCACGGCCGGTGTCTCGTGCCGGATCTCCGTGAGAGTCGCCCGCTGCCACAGCGACGCGGCCCGGTCGCTCACGGCGATCCGGCCGGGCACGGCGAACCGTGTGGGCGGAGTGAAGGCCGGCCCGGGCGCAGGGGTGACGACCGTGTGCGTCGTTGTCTCAGTCACCGGAGTACCGCTGCTCCTCCCACGGGTTGCCCCGTGCGTGATAGCCGTTCTGCTCCCAGAAGCCGGGTTCGTCGTGGTCGAGGAGCCGTAGGCCCGCGATCCACTTGGCGCTCTTCCAGAAGTACAGGTGTGGCACCAGCAGCCGTGCCGGGCCGCCGTGCTCGGCGGGCAGCGGCTTGCCGTCGTACTCCCACGCGATCCAGGCGCGTCCGTCGGTGAGGTCCGCGAGCGGGAGGTTCGTGGTGTAGCCGCTGTGCGCGTACGCGACCGCGTGGGTGGCGGACGCGTCGGGCCGGGCGGCGTCCAGGAGGACGTCCAGCGAGACGCCCCCGAACCGCACGCCGAACTTCGACCAGCTCGTCACACAGTGGATGTCACCCTCGTACGCCGACGCGGGCAGCGCGCGCGCCTCGTCCCAGCCCCAGGTGCGCGGATCCGCCACCAGACCGTCGATCCGGAAGGTCCAGTCGGCGGGCGTGAGGTCGGGGGTGACCTCGGCCGACAGGACGGGCCAGTCGTCGCCGGCGTCGTACTGGCCGGGCGGCAGTCCGGGATGGTGGACGCGCGGGCGTCCGGTGAAGCCTCGGGTGACGTTCATGGGGTCCCACGTGACGACGGTGAATGCTGAGTCGTCCCACCGTACGTGCCCGCGGCGGGTGCCCGGGCCCCGGGGCCCGAGGGCGATCGTTGCGGCCGTATGAACTCTTCGGCGGCCCGGGAATACAAGCTCGGCGATCTCCCTTGCCGTGTTCAGTCGCATCAGAACAGAGTGGAGAGCGCATGTCCGAGTACGCGAGCGGCAGTGAGGGTGCGGGTGTCGTGCCGCACGTCCTGGACAACCCCGCCCTCGCCTCCCTCACCGGGCCGCACGCCCACTTCGCCGAGCGGCGGGGCCGGGTGCTGCGCTATCCCCTCGCCGTGTCGCCGTGGCTGGCCCTCCCCGACGAGCCGGACGCGGACGACTGGGCCGACCTCGCGGCACTGGCCGGCCCCGGCGCCGAGGTCCCGGTCCCGGCCTACACCGGGGGCTTCCCGGCCGACTGGGAGGTGACCTTCGATCTTGAAGGCGTGCAGCTCGTCGACGACCAGGTCGCCGCGGCCCCGGACGACGAGGCCGTACGACTCGGCGCTGCCGACGTGCCCGAGATGCTCGACCTCGTCGAGCGCACCCAGCCGGGCCCCTTCCTGCCCCGCACCGTCGAGATGGGCACCTATCTCGGTGTCCGCCGCGTCGGCGCGCTGGTCGCGATGGCCGGCGAGCGGCTGCACCCGCCCGGCTGGACCGAGATCAGCGCGGTCTGCACCGACCCCGCCTTCCGCGGCGCGGGCCTCGCCACCCGCCTCGTCCTCGCCGTCGCCCACGGCATCCGCGAGCGCGGTGAGACCCCCTTCCTCCACACCGCCGCGACCAACACGACCGCCATCCGCCTCTACGAGACCCTCGGCTTCCGTCTGCGTCGCACCACCCGCTTCATGGCGGCCCGGGTGCCGGCGCTGGACGCGGGGGAGGAGCGGGTGGGGGTGTAGCGGCGGTGGAGGCGGGCGTGCGGCGGGACGCTTCGGCGAGCCGCTCGCGCCCTTGAGGGCCGGGCGCGACCATGGGGTAGGGTTGCCGGGCCAGTCAGCACGTGGACCGAGGAGGTGAGACCCATTACCGCTGTGTCAGGTCGGGTGCTCTCACCTCAACGCGGCGCGGTGCACGGCCGATAGGCCACCGCGGGAGCGCCCTTCGGCCCACCGAAAGGCTCTCGGCTGTCATGCCACTTCTCTCGATCTCCTCCGCCGTCACGGCACTTCGCGCCGCCGGGTGCGTCTTCGCCGAGGACGAGGCGGAGTTGATCCTCACCACCGCCCGTACCGCGGACGAGGCCGCCGCCATGGTCGACCGCCGGGTCGCCGGCCTCCCCCTCGAACTCGTCCTCGGCTGGGCGGATTTCGCCGGTCTGCGCGTCACCGTGGAACCCGGCGTTTTCGTCCCCCGCCGCCGCACCGAGTTCCTGGTGGAGCGGGCCCTCGCCGCAGTCCCCGGTGCCAAGGTCGTCGTCGACCTGTGCTGCGGCTCAGGCGCGGTGGGCGCCGCCCTGGCCGCGGCGCTCGACGGCGCCGCACTCCACGCCGCCGACATCGACCCGACGGCGGTGCGCTGCGCCCGCCGCAACATCGCCCCGCACGGCGGTCACGTCCACGAGGGTGACCTCTTCGCGGCGCTGCCCGACCGCCTGCGGGGCCGCGTCGACATCCTCGCGGCGAACGTCCCCTACGTACCGACCGGTGAGGTCCCGTTCCTGCCGAGCGAGGCCCGCGACCATGAACCCCTGGTCGCCCTGGACGGCGGCACGGACGGCCTCGACGTCCTGCGCAGGGTCGCCGCCGAGGCCACCGCATGGCTGGCGCCGGGCGGCTGTCTGCTCGTCGAGACCAGCGAACGCCAGGCGCCGCTCGCGCTGGAGGCGTTCCACCGCTCCGGCCTCACCGCGCACACCGCCGTCTCACGGGAGATGCACGCCCACGTGGTGCTCGGCACCCGGCCCTGAGGCACGCCTCCCGAGGAGCCGTCCCGAGGAGCGCCCGGCATGTGGCCTTGCCCTCAATCATTGTGCAACTAGTTGCATAAACGGTGTGGCGTCGTCTACAACCGTGCTGACGACGCCACGCACGGAGGGCCCCATGAGCCGTTACCCGCACCTGCTGAGCCCGCTGGACCTGGGCTTCACCACGCTCCCCAACCGTGTCCTCATGGGCTCCATGCACGTGGGCCTGGAGGAGGCCGAACGCGGCTTCGAGCGCATGGCGGAGTTCTACGCGGCACGGGCCCGCGGGGGAGTGGGGCTCATCGTCACCGGCGGCATCGCACCCAACGACGCCGGCCGGCCGGTCGAGGGAGGCGCCAAGCTCACCACCGAAGCCGAGGCGGACGAGCACCGCCTGATCACCGACGCCGTCCACCGCGAGGGCGGCCGGATCGCGATGCAGATCCTGCACTTCGGGCGGTACGCCTACCACCGCGACCTGGTCGCCCCGAGCGCCCTCCAAGCCCCGATCAGCCCGTTCGTCCCGCACGCGCTCACGGACGCCGAGGTCGAGCAGACGATCGACGACTACGCCAACGCGGCCCGCCTCGCCCGCCGCGCCGGGTACGACGGCGTCGAGATCATGGGCTCCGAGGGTTATCTGATCAACGAGTTCATCGCCGCCGGGACCAACCACCGCGACGACCGCTGGGGCGGCTCCTACGAGAACCGGATGCGCTTCCCCGTGGAGATCGTGCGCCGGGTGCGCGAGGCGGTCGGTGAGGACTTCATCGTCGTCTACCGGCTGTCGATGCTCGACCTCGTGCCCGGCGGCTCCAGCTGGGAGGAGGTGGTCACGCTGGCGAAGGCCGTCGAGGCGGCCGGGGCGACCATCATCAACACCGGTATCGGCTGGCACGAGGCCCGGATCCCCACCATCGCGACCTCGGTGCCGCGCGGCGCGTACACCTGGGTGACCAGGAAGCTCATGGGCGCGGTCTCGGTGCCGCTCGTCACGACCAACCGCATCAACACCCCCGAGCTGGCCGAGGAACTGCTCGCCGACGGCCACGCCGACATGGTGTCCATGGCCCGCCCGATGCTCGCCGACCCCGACTTCGTCAACAAGGCCCGCGAGGGGCGCTCCGAGGCCATCAACACCTGCATCGGCTGCAACCAGGCATGCCTCGACCACACCTTCGGCGGGAAGATCACCTCCTGCCTGGTCAACCCGCGCGCCTGCCACGAGACGGAACTCGTCCTCTCCCCGACCCGGCTGCGCAAGCGGGTCGCCGTCGTCGGGGCGGGCCCGGCCGGTCTCGCCTGCGCGGTGAGCGCCGCCGAACGCGGCCACGCCGTCACGCTGTTCGACGCCGCGAGCGAGATCGGCGGCCAGCTCAACGTCGCCCGCAAGGTCCCCGGCAAGCAGGAGTTCGACGAGACCCTGCGCTACTTCCGCCACCAGCTCGACGCGCACGGCGTCGACGTACGCCTGGACACCCGCGTCGCCGCCGACGACCTCACGGCCTACGACGAGGTCGTCGTCGCCACCGGGGTCACCCCCCGCACCCCCGAACTGCCCGGCGTCGACCACCCCAAGGTCGTCGGCTACCTCGACGTCCTGCGCGACGGCGTCACCGTCGGTGACCGGGTGGCGATCCTCGGCGCGGGCGGTATCGGCTTCGACGTCGCCGAGTACCTGACCGACGGCGGGGAGAAGACGAGCGAGGACCCGGCCGCGTACTTCCGGCAGTGGGGCGTCGACATGGACTACCGCGCCCCCGGCGGCCTCGCCGCCCCCGAGCGGCCCGCTCCGCCCCGCTCCGTGCACCTCCTCCAGCGCAAGACCTCCAAGGTCGGCGCCGGACTGGGCAAGACCACCGGGTGGATCCACCGCACCGAGCTGAAGCACCGGGGCGTCACCATGGTCCCCGGCGTCCGGTACGACCTGATCGACGACGCCGGACTGCATGTCACCGTCGACGGCGTTCGCCAGGTGCTGGAGGTCGACACGGTCGTCCTGTGCACCGGTCAGGACCCGTGCCGCGACCTGTACGACGACCTGGTGGCGGCCGGGCGCTCCGCGCACCTCATCGGCGGGGCCGACGTGGCGGCCGAACTGGACGCCAAGCGGGCGATCCTCCAGGGGACCGAGGTGGCGGCGGCGCTGTAGCCGCCCTTCCACGAGGTGCGCGGGGCGGTCGTGCGCCCCGGGCCTTCCTAGGATGAGCCCATGTCACTCCCGCACGCGATCCTCACCGCCCTGCTCGAGAAGCCGTCGTCGGGCCTTGAGCTGACCCGGCGGTTCGACCGGTCGATCGGCTACTTCTGGTCGGCGACGCACCAGCAGATCTACCGCGAGCTGGGACGGCTGGAGGGCGAGGGCCACATCCGGGCCCTGCCCTCCGAACGGCCCGCCCGAGGACAGAGGAAGAGCTACGAGGTCCTGCCGGCGGGCCGCGACGAACTGGCTCGCTGGACCGCCGCACCCCAGGACCCCAAGCCGTGGCGTGACGCGCTCTTCGTTCGGCTGCGCGCGGCGGCCGTGGTCGGCACGGCCGGTCTCCAGGACGATCTGCGGCGTCATCTCACGTTGCACCAGCGGCAGTTGGCGGAGTACGAGGAGATCGAGAGGCGGGACTTCGGGCCCGGCCGGAACACGGCCCAGGACCGGCTTCAGCATCTGATCCTTCGGGCGGGCATCGACCTGCAGACCTTCTGGACCCAGTGGCTGACCAACGCCCTGGAGGAGTTCGACACCCTGCCGAGGGCCGTCGGTGACGGGGGTGACGCCGGCGACGGCGCGGGGCCCTAGCAGGCGGTCAGAGGCGGTGCGGCTTGGCCCGGCGGCGCAGGTACCAGACGGCGGCGCCCGTGCCCAGGGCCACCAGCGCGCCACCGCCGACGAGCGTGACGGTGCCGTACTCGCGGGTCGCGCCGCCGACGCCGCCCATGACGCCCCGTGCGGGCGAGGCCGGGGCGGAGACGGCGGGGGTGGAGATGGCGGGGGTGGCGGCGGTGACGATGACGGACTGGGTTCCCGCCGTGGTCCCGTCCTTGCACACCGCGATCACGGTGTAGGTGCCCGGGCCCACGTTCGCCCAGGAGGCGGCCTGGTTGGTGCTCGTGCCGGTGAGGGTCGCCTGGCGCCCCTGGGAGAAGTTCGCCTGCCCGCTGGAGAGCAGCGAGGCGGTGCCGAAGGTGCCGTTGGCGCTGTCGGGGCAGTCGTCGGTGGTGACGGTGACGGAGGATCCCGTGGTGCTCACCTGGATGCCGGTGGGGGCCGCGGCGGCCGACGGAGTGGCCAGGGCGATCGGCAGCACCGCGGCGGCCGCGGCCGGGCCGAAGCGGAGGAGTAGCTGAGACGTACGCATGGTCTGCCCTCCAGCGGCACGGTGGCGGCACGTCCCTTGCGCCGCCGAGGATCGGGAGACCCGTGCTGCCTCAGGGCGAGCCAACGCGCCGCCCGCCCGGTCCGCACCCGGACGGCCCCCGAGCAGGTGACGCGTTCCGCCGAGCGGGGGACCCGGCGCACACCCCGTGGCGGCCGGCCCGGCTCAGCCTCCGGTGGTCACCGTCCGTTCCGGCGAGAATCCGCCCCAGGTCCCGTCCGGGAGTTTCGCGCGGATCCGCACCCGGTACGACACGCCGGACTCCCGGCCCGCGTAGAAGCCGTGCGCGGCCCGGCCCCGGGGCGGGGTCCCGCCCCAGACGAGCGTGGTCGCCGGACGTCCGTCCAGCTGGATCTCGTACTCCGTGATCACACCGTCGACGCGCGGCGGACGCCACGACAGCTCGATGGAGTAGGCCCCGTCGGCCCGGCGGGTGCCGGCGCGGAACCCGGTGGGCGCGGTGCCCCGTCCGTCGTCCGTCCCCGGCGCTGTGGTGAGCCGCACCGTCCCGCTCACGGGGGAGACGTTGTCCGCCGCATCCCGCGCCCGCACGGTGAAGGAGTACCGGGTGCCGGCCCGCAGGCCCGTGACCACGGCCGCCGTCTGCTGCCCGCCCACGCTGTGGATCTTCGAACCGCCCTGGAGGATGTCGTACGACACCACGCCACGGTCGTCGGTCGACGGTCCCCAGGACAGCTGGACCGCCCTGCTCCCGACCGCTCTGCCGTCGAGGAGCCCCGGACGGGTCGGGGAGCGGCGGTCCGCCGTCCCGGCGGCGGGCGTCGTGGCCCGGACCTCCGCACTGGCCGGGCCGAGGTTCCCGGCGGCGTCGCGGGCCCGGACCGTGAACACGTAACCGGTGGAGGGCCGGAGCCGGGTGATGTCGGCCATGTGCGCGCCGCCCGGCACCTCCTTCACCTTGCTGCGGCCCCGGTACACCGCGTACCCGGCGATGCGCCCGTCGCCCGGAGCCCGGTTCCACATGACGTGCACGCTGGTGGCGCTGCCCGCCTCGGCGATGACACCGGGCGGGGCCGGCGGCGGGCGGCGACCGGGGGCCTGGTCGATCGCGCAGCCCGACGTGAGGAGCAGCGAGCCGCAGAGCAGTGAGCTACGGAGCAGTGAGCTACGGAGCAGCGGCGCCAGGGCGGGTGTCGGCACGGGAACGCGTCGCACGATCCTGCCCCCTCGGTCGTCGAGCCACGACGGATTGGTCTGTACCTGACTCCATGTATGACACGACTGACGCGCTCACATCAAGGGGTGGGCGCGGACCGGTCCAACCGCCGCCCGGGTCCCCACGACGACCGCGACGCGGTGCACGGCACGGCGGACGGATACGTATGCTGGTGACCTGACACGGCATGAACTCGCCTGACCCCAAGGCCCGTTCGCGTCGTACGGCGCGGGCCGCTGTCGTCGCCGATCCCGCGCCGACGAGAGCGGCCGAGCGGCCGGGGCCGAACCGGCCCGGGCCCTCGGCCGCGCACCCGAGTGCGGCGCGCCGTGGCCCGTCCGGCCCCCTCCCGGTGGCCGTCCTCTCCGACCCCCACCACCTTTGGGTGAGTGCCCGTCATGTCCCCCAGGAGAGGGTCCTCATCGTGCGTCTCCGCTCGTTGACGCTGGCCGCGGTCGGCGCCGCCCTGCTGGCCCCCGTGGCCCTGCCCGCCCTGGCGGCCGACCCGCAGCGTCCCGTGCAGCGGGAGGGCGAGGTGACCGCGGCCCGGCTGCTGGCCAAGGCGCGGGGCTGTGTCCGGGTGTCCGAGGGGCTCTACAGCAGCGACGCGGGCACCCCCGCCGCCATCCCGGTCTGCGGTCTCGACGGTGCGGTGTTCTGGAAGGCCGACATGGACATCGACTGCGACGGCCGGCCGAGCCCGCACTGCAACCGCGACACCGACCCGTGGTTCCAGCCCACCACGTCGTTCCTGCAGTCCGACGGCCGGTACCTGCGCTCCGAGAGCCTGCCCTTCGTCGTCGTTCCCGTCGCGAGCCGTATCTGGGACCACCGGGTCCACGGCATCAGGGGCGGTTCGGTCGCCGCCGTCATTTACGAAGACCGCGTCCAGTACGCCGTCGTCGGTGACACCGGTCCCCAGAACATCATCGGCGAGGCCTCGTACGCCACGGCGAAGGCCCTCGGCATCCGCCCCGACCCGCGCACCGGCGGCACCGCGTCCGGCGTCACCTACATCCTCTTCGAGGACTCCAGGGTGACCCCGATCGAGGACCACGACGCGGCGGTGCGCCTGGGGGAGGAACGGGCGCGGACATGGGTCGGCGGCCCGGCGCTGCGCAGAGGAGCGGCGATGCGGGGCGGGGCCGCGAGCTGACCCGGTACACATGGTGGGGGCCCGTCACCGCGCGGTGACG
>NZ_JBHVDD010000080.1:0-48513 GCF_042802995.1 Streptomyces sp. NPDC057438 | reverse complement strand
ACCCCGGGGGCGGTCTCCTGGGCGCGCCCCCGCCCCCGGGCGTCCAAAAATTGGGGGGCCCCCCCCCCGGCGTTGGGCCGCCGGGGGGGGGGGGCCCCCCCGGCGCGCCCCCCCCCACAGCGGGGTGGCGGCCCCGGTCGGACACCGCTCTCCGGGACGCCCTCTACTATGCCCTTGCGTATTCACTGCGCGTGGGGCGTGTGGGCGGCGAAAGGGAGTCAGGGGCATGCGACGGCTGGGGGAACTGGAGGCGGAGATCATGGACCGCCTGTGGACGTGGAACCGTCCGGCCACGGTGCGCGAGGTCGTGGACGACCTCAACAGGATCCGTCCGGTCGCCTACACCACCGTGATGACCGTCACCAACATCCTCTACAACAAGGGCTGGCTGCTGCGGGGCAAGCAGGGCCGCGCCTGGCTGTACTCACCCGTGCGCAGCCGGGAGGCGTATGCCGCCGCCCTGATGGAGGACGGTCTCGGCGCGAGCAAGGACCGCCCGGCCGCGCTGGTCCACTTCGTCGAGAACATGACCGAGGAGGAGCAGGCCGCCCTGCGCAAGGCGCTGCGCGCGGTGGGGCGGCAGGCGAAGCAGTGAACGCGGCCCTCGCACTCGGCGCCTACACGCTCCTCGTGGGCTTCGTCGCCCCGTTCCTCCTCCTGCGGGCCGACTGGCCGCACCGGGCACCCGCCCTGGCCCTGGCGGTCTGGCACACCCTGGCGCTCTCCTTCGCGCTCGGGACCGCACTGACCGCGTACCACCTGTTCATGCCGATGGAACACGCGCACGAGGGGCTGTCGGGGCTGCTGCATTCCTGCGGTGTCGACCTGGGCGCGGGCGGCCCCGCTCCCGACACCGCCGAGCGCCTCTCCGTCGTGCTTCCCGCCACCCTGGGGATCGCTCTCGCGGGCGGCTTCGCCTTCCACGTCGCGCGGGCCAGGCTGACGCGGACCCGGCACCGGGAGGCGGTGGATCTGGTGGGCCGCCGCTCGGTCCGGCTGGGTGCCACCGTCCTGCCGTACGACGTTCCCGCCGCCTACTGCCTGCCCGGACGCCGGCCCAGGATCGTGGTCAGTGAAGCGGCCGTACGGGAGCTGGCGCCGGAGCAGCTCGCGGCCGTTCTGGCGCACGAGCGGGCCCACATCGCCGGCCGCCACCATCTGGCGCTCGCCGGCGCGGCGGCGTTCCGCTCGGTCTTCCCCCTGCTGCCCCTGGCCCGCCAGGTCCGCGAACAGACGGCACTGCTGCTGGAGATGGTCGCCGACGACCGGGCCCTGCGAACCCACTCCGAAGGGGCCCTGGCGACGGCGATGTACGCGATGGCGGCGGCCCGGACGCCGGAGGACGCGTTCGCGGCGGGCGGCCGGACGGCCCTGGTCCGGATGCGGCGGCTCCTCGGGCCGCGCACCGCTCCGCACCCCGCCCTCCGGGGCGCCATGGCCGCCGCGACCGCCGTCGTACCGCTGATGCCGCTGCTGGTCGCCTGCCCGATCGGCGTCGGTTGAGAGGTGCTGACGGCGGTTCGGGCGAGGTGTGTGGCCCTGTCCGCGCGGGCACGGTCACGCGGCCATCATCAGCAGCATCGTCGCCATCGAACCGCCCATGCCGACCTGCCCGGCCAGGCGCACGTTCGGCGCGGAAAGCATCGCCGGAGTCCGGGTGGCTCGGCGGTGGCGGGCCTTCGCGGCGGGCGGAGCGGGTGGTCCGCCCGAGTCCCGTGTCCGGGCACGCACGGCGAGAGCCGTGACGAGCAGGAAGTAGGCGGCCAGCGCCCAGAAGACGGCACGCCACAGCAGTGCGGAGCCGGACGTGGCCGCGGCCTCGGTCACGCCGTGCGCGTCCATGTCCACCGCCCCGGCCGTGGCCCCGTGTCCGTGTCCGTGTCCCAAGGAGCCCGCCAGGGCGAGCGTGGGGCCCGAGGCGGCGCCGGGCATGGCCAACGTCATCAGCACCATGGCCGCGCTGCCTACCACCACATGGGCGGCGTGCCCGAGATGCCGGACGCCGCTCCGGAGGGCCTGCCGTACGGACAGAGCCACACCCCCGAGACAGAGCACGGCGAACACCGCCGCCCACCACATGCCGTACGTCCCGTAGAGGACCGCCGTCGGAGGCGCCGCCATCACGGCCATGCCCCCACCCATCACGGCCTCGGCCCCGGCCTCGAAACGGGCCCGGCCGCCCGCCACTGCCATGCGTACGAGGTTTCCGACGGCCACTCCGGCGCTCAGCGTCATCAGCATCCAGCCGAGCAGGTGTCCTGTCACGTCACCACCCCTTCGCGGCACCGGATTCCGGATCACCGCTCCGTCCGTCGATCACTACGTATCTACTTAGTACGTACCGATCGAGGTTCCGACTCAGCGGGGCGGGCGCGACACTCCGAAGGGAGGATCGAAGCGTCCTCGCCATATACCCCCAGGGGGTATATTCTGGCAGCGACCGAGGGACAGGACCACACGGACGAGAAAGGTGATGAGAGGACATGGACCACAGCGCTCACCACGACGGCGCCGGGCATGACCACACCGCCGACGAGCACCCGCACGGCCACACCGCCCACGGTTCACCCCACGGGCCCGGGCACGGCGGAGCTTCCTGGGCGATGGCGGCGAAGGCGACTCTGCACTGCCTGACCGGGTGCGCCGTCGGCGAGATCCTCGGAATGGTCATCGGCACGGCCCTGCTGTGGGGCAATGTGCCGACCATGGCGCTGGCCATCGCGCTCGCGTTCGTGTTCGGCTACTCGTTCACCCTGTTCGCGGTGCGTCGGGCCGGACTGAGCTGGAAGAGCGCGCTCAAGGTGGCCCTGGCCGCCGACACCGTCTCGATCGCCGTGATGGAGCTGGTCGACAACGCGATCATCGCCCTCACCCCGGGAGCCATGGACGCCCATCTCGACGACGGACTCTTCTGGTCGGCACTGCTGGGCGGGTTCGCGGTCGCCTTCCTGATCACCACGCCCGTGAACAAGTGGATGATCGGACGCGGCAAGGGCCACGCCGTCGTCCACGCCTATCACTGAGACCCTTTCCGCCGGCACACGGCTCCGGGCGGCTCGCGACGGGCTGATGGTGGCGCCCCCGTCCACCTCGCCCTCCGCCCCGTACAACCGTTCGCTCTCCTGGAAGGTCGTACGGGCGTCGGATTCTCAGACAGGAGCACTACGTTGCGCAGACGCACCCTGACCGTGGCCACGGCCACCGCCGCCCTCGCCCTCGCCGTCACCGGGCTCGGCGCACCCACGGCCGTCGCGGCGCCCTCCGGTCTGGCGGACGACTTCGACGGCGACGGCTACCGCGACCTCGCCATCGGTACGCCCAAGGCGAGCGGCGGCACGGTCACCGTCCTCTTCGGCTCCGCCGCCGGCGTCAGCCCGGCCCGGTCGGTGAACGTCACCCAGAACACCCAGGGCGTGCCCGGTGCCCCGGAGAGCGTGGACAGGTTCGGGGAGAACGTCACCAGCGGCGATGTGAACCACGACGGCTACGCCGATCTGATCGTCGGCGCGCCCGGCGAGGAGGTCACCGGCAAGCCGCGGGGCTCGGTCACGATCGTCTGGGGCGGCGCGAAGCCGTTCACCTCTGGGGGCATGGTGCTGACCGCGCCCACCGCCGAGGCGGACGGCTTCGGCGAGAGCGCGGCCTTCGCCGACCTCGACGGGGACGGCAGCCCGCAGCTCGCCGTCGTCGGCAGCGACACGTTCTGGTGGTACGCCGACGGCGGGCCCACGCAGGACGGCGCGCTCGCCCCCGAGGTGGACTTCCTGCCGGACGGCGTCCAGCTGGACGGCATCGTGGCCGGCCACTTCTCCTCCAAGGACGGCGGCAACGGCTACGAGTACGTCCTGCACGGCCGCCAGTTCGAGCCGGACGGCTCGCCGATGCCCGGCTATGTGGGCGTGGTGCGCGGCGGCCCCGGCGACGTCGGCTCCGTCTACGCCACACTCAGCGACGACGGGACGACCGGCTCCGCCGCCTGGCGCTCGGCGGCCGTCGCGACGGGCGACATCGACGGCGACGGGTACGACGATCTGGTGACCGCCGACACGGCGGGCGTCAACGGCGGTTCGATCATGGTGCGGTACGGCTCGGCGTCCGGTCTGCCGCACAAGGGACGTACATACCACCAGGACAGCCCCGGCGTCCCGGGCACCGACGAGGTCTATGACAAATTCGGCGCGGCGCTCGCCCTGGGCGACGTGACGGGCGACGGCCGTGCGGACCTCGCGGTCGGCGCGCCGGACGAGACCGTGAACGGCAAGCGCCATGTCGGCAACGTCGTTCTCCTCAAGGGCGGCCCGGACGGCCTGACCACGGCCGGCGCCCAGTCCTTCCACCAGGCCACGGCGGGCGTTCCGGGCGCGGCGGAGGCGGGGGACCACTTCGGCTCCGCGCTCCGCCTGCGCGACGTCAACGGCAACGGCAAGGCCGATCTGGCGATCGGCGCGGACGGCGAGGACATCCTGCCGAACGGCTACGACGACGGCGCGGCCTGGGTGCTGCGGGGCTCGGCGTCCGGCCTGACGACGACGTCGGCGACCTCCTTCAACGCGACGGACTTCGGCTACCCCGTGGTGGCGGGCCGGAAGTTCGCGGACGTGTTCGCTCGCTGAGCGGCCACGGAACGCGCCGGACGCCGTGACGCCGGGCATCCGCGGCGGCGGCCGACGGCCCCGGCGTGCAACTCCGCGAGGAGTGCGCCCCAGGGGGTGCCCGGCAGCCGGCCAGGCTTCGGCGGACGGTCACCGGGGCCCACCGGGAGGACCGGGCGGCGCTACGGGAGGACTGGGGCCCTGCGGGAAGTCCGGCGCGCCGACGTCCGCCGGCCTGGACGCCGGCGGGCGTTCGACCCGGGTCCGCCCGGCGCCGACGGGCACCGGGCGGCACGCGTCAGTCCACGATCACCCCGGTGCGCGCCGCCGGGGCCCGCCCGGCGCGCAGGCCGCCGAAGTTGCCCTCGACCTCCGACTTCTCGGCGGCGTTCGGATACGGGTTCGTGCACGCGGTGCCCGCCGTGGAGCCGGACATCAGGCTCGAACACGGTCCGGGCTTGCGGTCGGGCAGCCCGAGGATGTGCCCGAGTTCGTGGGCGGAGATACGGATCGTGTTGTAGCCCTGGTCGACGGCCTGGCGTCCGATGTAGACGGTGCCGTTGCCCAGGGTGGTGGGCAGGGCGCGCGGCCAGCCGTTGTCGGCGAGGACCCGGATGTTCGCGCGTTGCCCAGTGGCGACCGGCCGCAGTTCGACGGCGTCGACACTCTCGTTCCAGATCGCCGCGCCCCGGTCGACCGCGCTTCTGAACTCCGCCGAACCGCTGGCGTCGTAGGTGAGGACACGGGCGGCCGCGGAGACATCGGCCGTGCCGGCGGAAGCGGCCACGGCCTGGCCACCGGTCAGGGACAGGGACACCACCAGCGCCGCGGTCAAGGCACCGGTCAGCGTGCGGACGTGCATGATCGACCTCCTCGTGGGGGAAGGGGCAGTCGTGCTCATGACATTATTGGCTCCCTGCCCGGTGTGACGGAGGTGAATCCGTCAATCGGCGGAGCACCGGGGCGAGCGGCGAGCGCGCTCACGAGACCGCGTCGGCGAACCCCTCATCGGTCAGCCAGCGTTGGGACCTGCGGACCCGGTCCTGAGGCACGGGCTCCAGGAGGATGATCGCCCCCTCGGCCCGGCGCACCGGCGTCACGGCCACGCCGGGCTCGGCGACGAGCGTCAGGAGGCCGTCTGACGCCAGGTCGTAGCGCGTGTCCGCCGACTCCCCGCCGTCCTGCGCGGCCGCGCACGGCCGCAGGGCGACGGTGCCCTGCGGCTCGGCGTTCAGGCACAGTTCGGGAGCCGCCTGGTTCCGCAGGCGTCCCTTCCCGTCCCACCGCCACAGCTGACTCGCCGACCCTTCGCACCGGGCCGTCACGGCGGGAGTGCCCGGCGCCTCCGCCGAGGCGCGCAGGTCGAGGCAGAGCCCGGTCCGCACGTTGCGCAGCCGGGTCACCGGGACCTCGTTCGCCCCCGGGGCGGCTGACGTGTCCGAGGACGGGGCGGTGCCGGGGCCCGGTGCGACGGCGGACGGCACGGAGGCGGTCGCTGACGGGCTCGCGGACGGCACGGCCGCCGAACCGCCCACTGCCTCGCTGTCACCACCGGCTCCGTCGAGGGCCATCGGAGACGCCGCGATCACCCCGCACAGCAGCACCCCCAGGGCGGCCGGTAGTGGCCACCGGAGCCGCCGCGGCGCGGGACGGTCCGCGTCCACGGGCCGGGCCTCCGCCTCCACGGGCCGTGCGGCGGGCTCCGGCCGCGCATCGGCCGCCGCCCGGGCGAGGACGTCGGCCGACGTCCTCGCTCTCTCCTGACGGCCCGGCCGGGTCGCGAGGTAGTCCGCCGCGCGGAATCCCAGAACCGCCTCCGCGAGCAGCACGGGGAGCCGCTCCGGGGACTGGTCGAGCTGGTCCACCGCCGCCCGGCAGTAGGCGCAGCCGTCGAGGTGGTCGCTCACCTCCGCCATCATCTCCGTGTCCCCCCGGCGGACGTGGACGTCGATGAGCCGGTGGAGGCGGCGGCAGCGCTCGTCGCGAGCGCGGTCGAGGTGGACCCGTACGCACTCGTCGCGCAGCAGGGTGCGGGCGCGTTCGGGGTTCAGCAGGGCGGGTTCCACACCGACCAGCGGTGCGACCGTCTCGATGTCCTCGGCCTCGACGACGGTGTGCCACAGCAGCGTCTGAGCGCGGTGCGGCAGGTTGCGGAAGGCGAGCAGGACCAGGCCTCTGGCGCCGCTCCCCCGGTCCGTGCCGGACACCGTCCGGCGGGCGTCGCCGGCCGCGTCGTCCCGCAGGCCGGGGTGGAGGGAGGTGCGCCTGTCGTCCGTGTTCCACTCCCGGGCGGCGTCGAGGACCGCGGAGAGCAGTCGCGGCCGCCACGGGAAGTCCGCTCCGGCGTGTGCCGCCGCGTCACCGTAGGCGGTCCGGAAGGCCAGCCCGGCCAGCCGTTCCGCGGCGCCCCGGTTCCGCTCCGCGCACAGGGCCGCGTACCGCAGGACGGACGTGCCGTGCAGCGCCAGCAGTTCACCGGCCGTGGGCACCCCGGCCGCGCGCGCGGCCTCCACGGACTCCGCCTGCGCGAACTCCGGGGGCGCGACGGGCTCGTGGCCCACACCCTCCCCGGGCGTCACGCGCTCTCCTCCGCCGTTCGGAGCCGCCACCGCGGGAGCACCTTCCATGGTTCCGGTCCCCTCCCTGTTCGTACCGTCGATACGGCCGTCCACGGCTCCGTGCTCAACGCCCGCACCGGAAGATCGAGGCCGCCCGCTCGCCAGGAAGTACGTCCCGGGCGGTGACACGGTTCACCGGCGGACGCCGAACCGCCGGAACCGGTGCCACGCGGACGCTCCCGCTCCCGACGGCCGGCCCCGGGTCACGGCGCCCCTGTCCCGGGTGCCGCATCCCGCGTACGTCCCAGCGGTGCTCCGTCGCCGCCGGTCAGGGCGCTTCACCGTCCCGGCGTCCCAACTCGTCGACGGAGGCGCACGAGCGAGGCTGGAGCCGCCGGCACCGGCCTTCGTGCCGAGACAGGTCGTGGCCCCGGCCGCCTCGGTCCTTCAGGCCTTCTCCCGGCGGCGCTCCGGGCCGGAAAAGACGCCGTCGTCACGCGTTGAGCGCGGCGAGCACCACGGACCTGGCCTCCTCCTGGACGCGGCCCAGGTGGTCGGGGCCGAGGAAGGACTCCGCGTAGATCTTGTAGACGTCCTCGGTGCCCGAAGGGCGGGCCGCGAACCAGGCGTTGTCGGTGCCGACCTTGATGCCGCCGAGGGCGGCGCCGTTGCCGGGGGCCTCGGTGAGGACCGAGGTGACCCGCTCGCCGGCGAGGGTGTCGGCGGTGACCTGGCGGGGCGAGAGCCTGGCGAGCAGCGCCTTCTCCTCCCGGGAGGCGGGGGCGTCGACGCGCGCGTAGGCGGGGGCGCCGAAGCGGTCGGTGAGCGCGGTGTAGTGCTGCGAGGGGGTCCTGCCGGTGACGGCCGTGATCTCGGAGGCGAGCAGCGCCAGGATGATGCCGTCCTTGTCGGTGGTCCACACCGAGCCGTCGCGGCGCAGGAAGGACGCGCCGGCCGACTCCTCGCCGCCGAAACCGAGCGTCCCGCCGGCCAGACCGTCGACGAACCACTTGAAGCCGACGGGGACTTCGACCAGTCGCCGGCCGACGTCGGCGGCGACCCGGTCGATCATGGAGGAGGACACCAGGGTCTTGCCGATCCCGGCGCCCTCGGGCCACCGCTCCCGGTGCGAGAAGAGGTAGGAGATCGCCACCGCCAGATAGTGGTTGGGGTTCATCAGGCCCGCGTCCTTGGTGACGATGCCGTGCCGGTCGGCGTCGGCGTCGTTGCCGGTGGAGATGTCGAACCGGTCGCGCCGCTCGATGAGCGAGGCCATCGCGTACGGCGAGGAGCAGTCCATCCGGATCTTGCCGTCCCAGTCCAGCGTCATGAACCGCCAGGTGGGGTCGGTGAGCGGGTTCACCACCGTCAGGTCGAGCCGGTGCTCCTCGGCGATCCGGCCCCAGTAGGCGACGGAGGCGCCGCCCAGCGGATCGGCGCCGATGCGCACGCCGGCGGACCGGATCGCGTCCAGGTCCAGGACGTTCGGCAGGTCGGCCGTGTAGGCGCCCAGGAAGTCGTGGCGGCCGGTGCCGGGCGCGGCCAGGGCGCGGGCGTACGGGATGCGGCGTACGTCCTTCAGGCCACCGGTGATGATCTCGTTGGCCCGGTCCTGGATCCACGAGGTCGCATCGGAACCGGCGGGGCCGCCGCTCGGCGGGTTGTACTTGAAGCCGCCGTCGGCGGGCGGGTTGTGCGAGGGGGTGACCACCACGCCGTCGGCGAGGCCGGACGTACGGCCGCGGTTGTGGGCGAGGATGGCGTGCGAGACCGCCGGGGTGGGCGTGTAGCCGTCGGCCTGGTCGATGAGGACGGTCACGTCGTTGGCGGCGAAGACCTCCAGCGCCGTGATCCGGGCGGGCTCGGACAGGGCATGGGTGTCGGCGCCGAGGAAGAGGGGGCCGTCGGTGCCCTGCGCGGTGCGGTACTCGCAGATGGCCTGGCTGGTGGCGGCGATGTGGTCGTCGTTGAACGCGGCCGCGAGGGACGAACCGCGGTGTCCCGAGGTGCCGAAGGCGACCCGTTGGCCGGGGTCGGCGGGGTCGGGGTGCAGCGCGTAGTACGCCGTGACCAGGCGGGCCACGTCGACGAGGTCCTCGGGTCCGGCGACCTGTCCTGCTCGCGCGTCCTGCATGTCCCGTTCCTCCGCACTGGCCGACCGTTGGGTTCGGCCCCCATTCTCCCCCGCCGGGCCGGTCGGCACGCATGCGCACCGGCCGGCCGTCGTCACCTGCCGGGTGGGTCAGAGTGCCGTGAAGGTCCACAGCAGGTTGGTGCTGCCGTCGTACGCCCGCTGTTTGGCCACGGCGCCCGAGGCCACGTTGCCGGCTCCGTCGAGGACCAAGCCGGTTCCCCGGTTGGCGATCGAGTACCGGCCGTCGCCCCGGTGGGTGATCCTCCACTGCTGGTTGCCGGATCCGTTCCACGCGGCCTGCCGGACGGTGGAGCCGTCGGCGGTGGCGCCCCAGCCGTCGGCGACCATGCCGTTGGTGCGGTTGACGAGTCTGACGTAGCCACCGCCGACGTCGACCACCTGCCACTGCAGGTTGTGGTGGCCGTCCCAGGTCCACTGCTTGAGGTCGGCGCCCGAGGCGACGTTGCCGCCGCCGTCCAGGGCGAGGCCGTTGGTGACGTTGTCGATCCGGAAGTACGTCGTGGGCCTGAACTGCACCCGCAGGGAGGTGACCTTGTCGTTGTTGCCGGTCACCCGCAGGTCGGGGTTGTCGGCGGTGAAGGTCCACGAGGTGCCGGTGAAGCCGTCGCCGGAGTAGCCGATGACCTGGTATCCGGGTGCGAGCCGGAGCGAGGAGAGGGTGAGCGTGCCCAGCCCCGACGCGGTCAGCGCGTCCGCGGTGTAGTCGCCGACAGGGAGCACGGCGCCGGTGCCCGCGTGGTCGACGTCCTTGAAGGCGACGGCCCCGGCGAGCGGCCGCAGGCTGGGGATTTGTCCCGGGAAGGTGAGCTTCAGGACGTACGCGTCGGCGCTGTACGGCGCCGAGGAGGGCAGAGCGACCGTCAGGCCGGAGGAGTTCTGCACCGGGGCCGGCAGGTCGATGTAGGTGCCGGCGGTGGTGCCGAGGAGTTTGACCGAGGTCAGCGACGACAGGCTGATCCGGTCCGAGGTGAGCGTCTTGATCGTCACGGAGCTGCCGGGCCAGCCCAGGACGGTGGCGTACAGGACGGTGTTGGCCTTGTCGCGGGTGAAGCGGATGTCCTGGGCGGTGCCGGCGTGCGGGGTGGTGAAGGACCCTCCGCCCATCTTGGTCGGGCCCTCGCCGTACGCGGTCCACGCGCGGGTGGCGTAGACGGACTCGCCGAAGCGCTTCAGGTGGTCCCCGATGCCGAGCAGGATGTTCTTCTGGGCCTGGGGGATGGTGCCGTCGGCCATCGGCGCGACGTTCAGCAGCACGTTGCCGTTCTTGCTGACCCGGTCGAGGAAGGAGTGCAGCATCTGCTGGGTGCTGTAGTAGCCGATGCCCTGGGTGTAGCACCAGCTGGAGCTGGAGATGCTGTCGTCGGTGAGCCAGTACGGGGCGGTGAGGTCGGCCGGGCCGCCGCGCTCGTAGTCGAACATCTCGCCCTTGCCGTTCATGCCGTCCTTGTACGTGGCGACGACCTCGCGGCCCCAGCCGTTGGCTTGGTTGTAGTAGTACGACAGGAACTTGAGCCGCTGTGTCTCGTCGACGGCGTCCAGCTTGAAGTCCTGCCAGAGGATGTCGGGCTCGGCCCGGTCGATGACCTCCTTGAGCTTGTCGTACCAGAGCTGGTCCTCCGCCGCCCTGCCCAGCTGCCCGTACAGCTTCTTCAGGCCGGTGTCGCTCTGCGCGGGCGCGAACTCGTAGAAGCCGTTGTGGTTGTACGCGTGGTGCATGGCGACCAGGAGCTTGAGATTCCTGCCGCGGATCGCCGTCGTGAACAGGTCCAGCAGGTCCAGCCCGGGGCCCTTGTCCACCGAGTTCCACTCGTTGACCTGGCTGTCCCACATGGAGAAGCCGTCGTGGTGCTCGGCGACGGGGCCGGCGAACTTCGCGCCCGCGTCGACGAACAGCTGGACCCACTCGTCGGGGTCGAAGTTCCCGCCCGCCGACTTGAGCTTCGGGGCGAACTTCACGGTGGCGCCCGCCAGGTCCTTGGCGCCGTCGATGAAGTTGCGGTACGCCCAGGAGGCGGGGCTGCCGTAGGTCGCCGTGTGGTGCTTGTTGGCCTTGCTCCCGCTCTGGTACATGGAGCGGGGGTACCACTCGCTCTCGTAGGCGGGAACGCTGAAGGCGCCCCAGTGGAAGTAGATGCCGAACTTGGCGTCCTGGAACCACTCCGGGGCCGGCGGGTGCTGGTCGACCGAGTTCCAGTCGGGCGTGTACGTACTGGGCGCGGCCTGCGTGGTGTCGGCGCCGAGGACGCCCCCGGCGACCGCGGGCGCGGCCACGCAGGTGGCGCCGGCCAGGAGCTGACGTCTGTTGATCGAAACCGACATGGGGGCATCCCTGATGCGGAGGGGAGACAGGGGGAAGGGCGATCGACTTGGCTCTCGGGCTCCGGGGCGCCGATCGCCACGCATGAAGGTCACCGCACGCCCCCGCGCGATGTCAACGGGCGCGCAGGGATCAAAGTGGTCAATCGGAGATATGTTTCATCCGATTAACCGGGCTTTGCCCCGACTTCTTCACCACGAGACATCACATGTTTCGTCGACTCCACCCCGCTCCGGCCGATCACGGACCGGTCGTGATTGATGGGATGGATTTCCCTCTTCATAGAAGACTGTCGCCACAGATGCGCCGAACGAACCGGTACTTTCAGGCAAAACTTACGAGGGGCTGGACAGAACACGAATCCCGGCCTATACATACATCCCATCTCTCCCCTGGCGACGGCACACACCGTCGCTCACGAAACATCTCCCGCTACGGGACC
Source organism: Streptomyces sp. NPDC057438 (assembly GCF_042802995.1). Taxonomy (NCBI): domain Bacteria; kingdom Bacillati; phylum Actinomycetota; class Actinomycetes; order Kitasatosporales; family Streptomycetaceae; genus Streptomyces; species Streptomyces sp. NPDC057438. Next base: position 36,449 of record NZ_JBHVDD010000080.1, on the reverse strand, counting down.
AGCGTGAGGAATCACCGATGAGAGTCAGAACCGCCCTCTGTTCTGCTGCCTCCGCCCTCTCCGCCCTGGCACTGCTGACCGCCTGCGGCGGCTCCGGCAGCACCACCACCGCGTCGAGCGACGGTGAGCCGCTGGTCGGCGTCGACTACCCGCGCTCCGACACCGACTTCTGGAACTCGTACATCAAGTACACGCCGGAGTACGCCAAGGAGCTGGGTCTCTCCCTGAAGACGACCAACTCGCAGAACGACGTCGCCAAGCTGACCGCCAACGCCCAGACCTTCATCAGCCAGGGCGTCAAGGGCGTGGCGATGGCCCCGCAGGACACCGCCGCCATCGCGCCGACCCTGACGCAGCTGGAGGCCAAGAAGATCCCGGTCGTCACCGTCGACACCCGCCCCGACACCGGCAAGGTGTTCATGGTCGTACGGGCGGACAACCGGGCCTACGGCGAGAAGGCGTGCCAGTACCTCGGCACCAAGCTCGGCGGCAAGGGCAAGGTCGTCATGCTCCAGGGCGGCCTCGACTCCATCAACGGCCGTGACCGCACCGAGGCGTTCAACGAGTGCATGAAGAAGAACTACCCGGACATCAAGGTGTTCGGTGAGGCCACCAACTGGGACGGCGCCGTCGCCGCGCAGAAGCTGCAGACGGACCTGACCGCCCACCCGGACATCAAGGGCATCTACATGCAGTCCAGCTTCGCCCTGTCCGGGACCCTCCAGGTCCTCAAGCAGAAGGGCCTGCTGGTCGACCCGAAGAACAAGAAGCACGTGTTCGTGGTCTCCAACGACGGCATTCCCGAGGAGCTCAAGTCGATAGCCGCGGGGAAGATCGACGCCACCGTGTCCCAGCCGGCCGACCTCTACGCCAAGTACGCCCTGTACTACCTCAAGGCCGCGATCGACGGGAAGACCTTCAAGCCCGGGAAGACCGACCACGACAGCACCATCGTCCAGGTCCGCGACGGACTGCTGGAGGACCAGCTGTCCGCCCCCCTCGTCACGGCCGACGGCAGCACCTACGGCGGTGTGCCCAGCGTCAAGAGCGACGACACGTCCCTGTGGGGCAACAACCTCGGCTGATGGATCGTCAGGAAACGCGACGGCTCACGAACACAAGGCGGTTGAGATGAGCGACGGGGAGCGAGCAGTCACCCCCGCGCCCGCCCCGACGGACGACGGACGGGCCCCGGCGGGCCCGGCCGTCGTCGAGGCGACGGGCATAGTCAAACGATTCGGTCCGACGGTGGCCCTGAACGGCGCCCGGATCACCATCAGGCCCGGCGAGACCCACGCGCTCGTCGGCCGTAACGGCGCCGGCAAGTCGACCCTGGTGTCCGTGCTCACCGGACTCCAGGCCCCCGACGAGGGCACGGTCACCTTCGGCGGCTCCCCGGCCCCCCGCCTCGCCGACCGGGACGCCTGGTGGCAGCGCGTGGCCTGCGTCTACCAGAAGTCGACGATCATCCCCACGCTGACCGTCGCCGAGAACCTCTTCCTCAACCGGCACGACCACGGCCGGCACCGGCTGATCAGCTGGAAGGGCGTACGCGGCCGCGCCCAGGAACTGCTGTCGACCTGGTCGGTGGACGTGGACCCGCAGACGTCGGCCGGTGAACTCGACGTGGAGCAGCGCCAGTTCGTCGAGATCGCCCGTGCGCTGTCCTTCGGCGCCCGGTTCATCATCCTCGACGAACCGACCGCCCAGCTCGACGGCGCGGCGATCAACCGGCTCTTCGACCGCATCCGCGACCTGCAACGCCAGGGTGTCACCTTCCTGTTCATCAGCCACCACCTCCAGGAGGTCTACGAGATCTGCGACATGGTCACGGTGTTCCGGGACGCCCGGCACATCCTGACCGCACCGGTCACCGAACTCCCCCGCACCGACCTCGTCGCCGCCATGACCGGCGAGGCCGCCGCCGAACGCCGCCAGGAGCGGGCGAGTTCACTGAACACGGACACCGCCGCGGCCCTGGACATCAGCGGCCTGGACGGCGACACCTACCACGGTGTCTCCTTCCAGGTGCGTGCCGGGGAGATCGTCGGGCTCGCCGGGGCCGCCGGCAGCGGTCGCACCGAGGTCGCCGAGACCGTCGTGGGGCTGCGGACCGCCGACGGCGGCCGGGTCGAGATCGCCGGAACGCTCCCCCGGCCGGGCAGCGTGCCCGCCGCGCTCGCCGCGGGCGCCGGGTTCGTCCCCCAGGACCGGCACCACCAGGGGTACGTCCCCGGCATGTCGATCGCGGACAACGCCACGCTGTCCGTACCGCACCGGCTCGGCCACAACGGCTTCCTCAGCGGCCGCACCCGCGACCGGCTCGCCGAGGGCATGATCGAGAAACTGGCGATCAAGACTCCCGGCCCCGAACTGCCCGTCTCCGCCCTCTCGGGCGGCAACCAGCAGAAGGTCGTCATGGCCCGCGCCCTCGCCGACGACCCCCGGCTGCTGGTCCTGATCAACCCGACCGCGGGCGTGGACGTGCGGTCCAAGGAGTTCCTCCTCGGCAAGGTCGAGGAGACCGCGCAGACCGGGACCGGTGTGCTCATCGCCTCCGACGAACTCGACGACCTGCGCATGTGCGACCGGGTCCTGGTGATGTTCCAGGGCCGTGTGACCTCGGAGATCGCCCGCGGCTGGCACGACCACGACCTCGTGGCCGCGATGGAAGGAGTGGACCTCAATGCCTGAAACCGTCCTCGCGGACACACCTGCCCCCAAGGCCACCGAGCCACGGGCCAAGGGGACCGCGCTGTTCGGCGGCCGCATCCCCCTGGCCCGGCTGCGCGACCTCGCGCTGGTCCCCGCGATCGTGGTCATCGCGATCGTCGGCCAGATCGTCAACCCGGTCTTCCTGCAGGGCGACAACCTCATCAACGTCCTGCAGACCATGTCCGAGATCGCCCTGCTGGTCCTCGCCCAGACGATGGTCCTGATCGTCAAGAAGATGGACCTGTCACTGGAGTCGACCATGGGCCTCGCGCCCGGCGTCGCGGCCTGGCTGGTCGTACCGACCGGTGCCGGACACGGCCTCGGCCTCCTGCCCGGCGCCTGGGCCATCCCCGTCACCCTCGCCGTGGGCGCGCTCATCGGGGTCATCAACGCCCTGCTGATCATCCGCTTCGGCCTCAACGGCTTCATCGTCACCCTCGGCATGCTGATCGTCCTGCGCGGCGTCCTGACCGGCATCTCCGGCGGCCAGACCTTCTTCCAGCTCCCGGAGTCGATGCTCTACCTCGGCACGGCCCAGTGGCTGGGGGTGCCCGCCTCCATCTGGCTCTGCCTCACCCTGTTCGCCGTCGCCGTCGTCGTGCTCGGCTGGACCAGTTTCGGCCGCTCTCTGTACGCCATCGGCGGCAACGTGGACGCGGCGAAGGCGGCCGGTATCCGTACCGACCGGGTGCTGTGGATCGTCATCGTCACCGGCAGCCTCCTCGCCGCCCTCGCCGGGCTGCTGCTCTCCGGGCGGCTCGCCTCGGTGGCCTCGGCCCAGGGCAACGGCTACATCTTCACCGTCTTCGCCGCCGCCGTGATCGGCGGAATCAGCCTCAACGGCGGCAAGGGCACCATGTTCGGCGCCTTCAGCGGCATCCTGCTGCTTTTCATGATCCAGAACGTGCTCACCCTGGCCGGCGTCCCCGCCCAGTGGATCGGTGCCCTCAACGGCCTGATCATCCTGGTCGCGCTCATGATCTCCCGCATCACGGGCGGCAAGGTCCAGGAGTGACGCCGGGCGGCAGTCGCCCGGACCACGGTGCCGGCACCGCCGCCGCGCCCTGCTCTTTCCTCATCTCGTCGCAGGGGCCCTTCGTCCCCCGCTCGCACAGGAGTTGCCATGTCCTCCGCTGAGTCCGCCTCCCCCCGCATCACCGCCCTGGACGTCCTCGACGTACGCTTCCCCACGTCCGAGCATCTGGACGGCTCGGACGCGATGAACCCCGAACCCGACTACTCGGCCGCCTACGTCGTCCTGCGCACCGATGCCGGAGACGGGCTGGAGGGCCATGCCCTGGCCTTCACCACCGGACGCGGCAACGATGTCCAGGCCGCCGCCATCGCGGCCCTCGCCCCCCATGTGGTGGGCCTGTCCGTCGAGGACGTCTGCGGCGACCTGGGCGCCTTCTCCCGCTCCCTGGTCCACGACCCCCAACTGCGCTGGCTGGGCCCGGAGAAGGGCGCCATCCACATGGCCACCGGAGCCGTCGTCAACGCGGCCTGGGACCTCGCCGCCAAGCGCGCGGACAAGCCCGTCTGGCGCTTCCTCGCCGAGATGTCGCCCGAGGAGCTGGTCGCCCAGATCGACTTCCGCTGGCTGTCCGACGCCCTCACCCCCGACGAGGCACGGGAGATCCTGCGCCGCGCCGAAGAGGGCCGCGAGGAGCGCACCGCCCGCCTGCTGGAGCGCGGCTACCCCGCCTACACCACCACCCCGGGGTGGCTCGGCTACTCCGACGAGAAGCTGGCCCGTCTCGCCCGCGAGGCCGTCGCCGACGGCTTCACCCAGATCAAGCTAAAAGTCGGCGCCGACCTGGAGGACGACGTCCGCCGTATGCGCACGGCCCGTGCGACCGTCGGCGACTCCGTTCGCATCGCGGTCGACGCCAACCAGAGGTGGGACGTCCAGCCCGCCATCGACTGGATGCGGGAGCTGGCCCCCTACGACCCGTACTGGATCGAGGAGCCCACCTCGCCCGACGACATCCTCGGCCACGCCGCCGTCCGCCGGGCCGTGACCCCCATCAAGGTCGCCACCGGCGAGCACATCGCCAACCGGGTCGTCTTCAAGCAGCTCCTCCAGGCCGGCGCGGTGGACATCGTGCAGATCGACTCCGCCCGGGTCGGCGGCGTCAACGAGAACCTCGCGATCCTGCTGCTCGCCGCGAAGTTCGGGTTGCCGGTCTGTCCGCACGCGGGCGGGGTCGGCCTGTGCGAGATGGTTCAGCACCTGTCGATGTTCGACTACGTCGCCGTCTCCGGCACGACCGAGGACCGGGTCATCGAGTACGTCGACCACCTGCACGAGCACTTCGTCGACCCGGTGCGCATCGCCGAGGGCCATTACCTGGCGCCCGAGCGCCCCGGCCTGAGCGCGGAGATGCACCCCGAGTCCCTGAAGGAGTACACGTACCCCGACGGCCCGGTCTGGTCGGCCCGTGTCTGACGCCGCGCGGCTGGTGGACGCCCACCACCATGTGTGGGACCTCGCCCACCGGCCACAGCCCTGGCTGGACGAGCCCGGCCACGAACCGATCCGCCGCACCTTCGACATGGACGACCTGCGCGCGGCCGCGCCCCGGCCCGTCGCCGGGAGGTCGCTGGGCGGCACCGTCGTCGTCCAGTGCGTCACCTCCGTGCCGGAGACCCGCGAACTCCTCGCCCTCGCCGAGCGGGACCCCCTGATCGGGGCGGTCGTCGGCTGGGCCGACCTGACCTCCCCCGCGATCGGCGACGTCCTCGACGACCTGCGGGCCGGTCCGGGCGGCGGGCACCTACGGGCCGTACGGCATCTCGTACAGGGCGAGCCGGACCCCGAGTGGCTGCAACGCCCTTCCGTGGAAAGGGGGTTGCGGGCCGTGGCCGATCGCGGGCTGGCGTACGACGTACTGGTGCGCCACCACCAGCTCGGCCAGGCCGTGCGGCTCGCCGAACGCCTCCCCGGTCTGCCGCTCGTCCTCGACCACGCCGGGAAGCCGCCCATCGCCTCGGGCGGGCTGGGCGCCTGGGAGGAGGAGGTGCGGCGGCTGGCCGGCCACCGCCAGGTGCGCTGCAAGGTCTCGGGGCTGGTCACGGAGGCCGACCACCGGACGTGGACCACGGACGACATCCGTCCCGTGTGGCACGTCCTGCTCTCCGCCTTCGGTGCCGACCGGCTGATGTTCGGCTCGGACTGGCCGGTCTGTGTCCTCGCGGGCGGCTGGAACCGGTGGGCCGCCACCGTCGAGGACCTGCTCGACGAGTGCTCCGCCGCCGAGGGGGAGGCGGTCCTCAACGGCACCGCCACCGCGTTCTACCACCTGAACTCCCCTGCCACGCGCACCCTTTGAAACCTTCCGCAGCCCCTTGAGAGGAGGGAGGAGACACCGTGCTCCTGACCGACCTGCTGCACCCCGGCATCCTCGAAGCCCTCGCCGGAGCCGGCCACGGCGCCCGCGTCCTGCTCGCCGACGGCCACTATCCCGCGAGCACCGCCACCGGGGATCGCGCCCGGACCGTCCACCTCAACCTCACCCCCGGCCTGCTGGACGTCACCACCGTGCTCGACGTCCTGCTGGGCGCCCTGCCCGTCGAGTCCGCCCAGGTGATGGTTCCGCCGGAGGGCGAACCGGAACCACCGGCCATCGCCGAGTACCGCGCCCGCCTGGCACCGGTCCCGGTCGACACGCTCGGCCGCTTCGCGTTCTACGACGCCGCCCGCTCCCCCGACCTGGCGCTGGCGATCGTCACCGCCGACACCCGCACCTACGCCAATCTGCTGCTGACCATCGGCGTCCGCGCTGAAGGGACCCTGAGAACACGATGACCCTCGCTGTCCGTTACACGGCCGCCCGCACGTTGGACACGGCTCCGGCGCTCGACGTGCCGCCGGGTCCTGGTGAGGTGCAGCTGGCTCCCGCCTATGTCGGTATCTGCGGCACCGACCTGCACATCTTCCACGGTGACATGGACGCCCGGGTCGCCGCGCCGGCGGTCCTGGGTCACGAGATGTCCGGCCGGATCGTCCGGGTCGGGCCGGATGTGGAGGGCTGGGCGCCGGGTGACGCGGTCACCGTGATGCCCCTGCGCTGGGACGGCACCTGCCCCGCCTGCCGGGCCGGCCACCGGCACATCTGCCAGAACCTCGACTTCATCGGCATCGACTCCCCCGGCGCGATGCAGCAACGCTGGACCGTCCCCGCCTCCACCCTCATCCGCCTGCCCGACGCCCTGCCACTGGACCGGGCCGCACTGGTCGAACCCACCGCCGTCGCCGTGCACGACGTGGGCCGGGCCGCCCTCCGGGAGGGCGAGAAGACCGTGGTGGTCGGCGGCGGACCGGTCGGCATCCTCATCGCGCTCGTCGCGCGGGCCGCCGGGGCGGAGGTGCGCGTGGTGGAACTGAGCGCACACCGGCGCGCACTCGCCGCGGAACTGGGACTGACCGTCTGGGACCCGGCCGCCGAGGACGTGCCCGCTCTGGTCGGTGAGTGGACCGGTGGTGCGGGGGCCGAGGTCGCCTTCGAGGTGTCCGGTGCCGCGGGCGGTGTGGACACCGCGGTCGAGGTGCTGGGAGTGCGGGGCCGGCTGTGCCTGGTCGCCATCCACCCCCGGCCCCGAGAGATCAACCTGCACCGCTTCTTCTGGCGCGAACTCACCCTCGTCGGGGCCCGGTTGTACGACCGCGCCGACTTCGAGAAGGCGGTGGCCCTGGTGGCGGACGGCACCGTCCCCGCCGACCGGCTGATCAGCAGGACCGTTCCCCTCACCGAGGCACCGGCCGCCTTCGAGGCCCTGGAGGGCGGCGGCGACGTGATGAAGATCCTCGTCGACTGCGCCACCGCAACCACCTGCACCACCGACGACGCCACGCAGGGAGCCACCGCATGACCTCCCCCTTCGACCTGACCGGGAAGCTCGCGGTCGTCACCGGTGCCCGCCGCGGGATCGGCCGGGCCATGGCCCGCGCGCTGGCCGGGGCCGGCGCCGACATCATCGGCGTCAGCGCCACCCTGGAGGACACCGGCAGCGACGTCGAGAAAGACGTCCTCGCCGCCGGCCGCACCTTCGAAGCCATCCGGACCGACTTCGCCGACCCCCACGCCGTACGAGACCTGGGCGACAACCTCGCCGCACGCAGGCGCCCCGTCGACATCCTCGTCAACAACGCCGGCACCATCCGCCGCGCACCCGCCACACACCACCCCGACGACGACTGGGCGACCGTCCTCCAGATCAACCTCACCGCCCAGTTCACCCTCACACGCGCCATCGGCACGACGATGGTGGCCCGGGGCAGCGGCAAGGTCATCTTCACCGCCTCGCTGCTCAGTTTCCAGGGCGGGATCACCGTGCCCGGCTACACCGCCGCCAAGCACGGCATCGCCGGACTCACCAAAGCCCTGGCCAACGAATGGGCCCCCCACGGCGTCAACGTCAACGCCCTCGCCCCCGGCTACATCGCCACCGACAACACCCGCGCCCTCCAGGACGACCCCACCCGCAGCACCGCCATCCTCCAGCGCATCCCCGCCGGACGCTGGGGCGACGCCGACGACCTCGCAGGCGCCACCGTCTTCCTCGCCTCCGACGCCGCCGCCTACATCCACGGCACCGTCCTGCCCGTCGACGGCGGATGGCTCGGCCGATGACCACCGACCTCGCCGGCCTGCTCGACGGCGCCCGGATCATCCCCGTCCTGACCGTCCCCGACCCCGCCACGGCCGCCCCCCTCGCCGACGCACTCACCACCGGCGGCGCCCGGTGCGTCGAAGTCACCTTCCGCACACCCGACGCCGAACACGTCCTGAAGACGATGGCAGCCCACGGCGGCCTGACCGTCGGCGCCGGCACGATCCTCACCCCCCGGCAGGCCGAACGCGCCGTAACCGCCGGCGCCCGCTTCATCGTCTCGCCGGGCCTGGACGCCGAAGTGGTCGCCACGTGCCGGGAGCTGGGGGTGCCGGTGGTGCCCGGCATCGCCACCGCCACCGAGCTGATGCGCGCCCTGCGGACGGGCATCGACACGGTCAAGCTGTTCCCCGCCGAAGCCATCGGCGGCCTGCAAACCCTGCGCGCGCTGGCCGCACCCCTCCCGCAGGCGCGCTTCATGCCGACCGGTGGCATCGGCCCCGACCAGCTGCCCGGCTACCTCGCCCATCCCGCGGTCCTGGCCGTGGGCGGCAGCTGGATGGCCACCCCCGCCCACCTCGAACACGGCGACTACACGGAGATCAGCCGCCTCACCGCCCAGGCAGTGGAACGGAGCACCCCATGACCGACGTGATGGCGCTCGGCGAGGTCATGCTCCGCCTCGACCCCGGCGAGGGACGCATCCGCACCACCCGCACCTTCCAGGTCTGGGAAGGCGGCGGCGAGTACAACGTCGTGCGCGGCCTGCGCCGCTGCTTCGGCCTGCGCACCGCCATCGTCACCGCCCTCGCCGACAACCCCGTCGGCCGCCTCGTCGAGGACCTCATCCTCCAAGGCGGCGTCGACACCACCCAGATCCGCTGGAGACCCGACGACGGCATCGGCCGCACCACCCGCAACGGCCTCAACTTCGTCGAACGCGGCTACGGCATCCGCGGCGCCCTCGGCGTCAGCGACCGCGCGAACACCGCCGTCTCCCAACTCCGCACAGGAGACATCGACTGGGACACCCTCTTCTCCACCGGAGTCCGCTGGTTCCACACCGGAGGCATCTTCGCCGGCCTCTCCGACACCACCACCGACCTCGCCGACGAAGCCATGACCGCCGCCCGCCGCCACGGCATCACCGTCTCCTACGACCCCAACTACCGCCCCAGCCTCTGGACCGACCGCGGCGGCCCCGACCACGCCCGCGACACCGACCTCCGCCTCGCCCCCCACGCCGACGTCATCATCGGTGCCCTCGGCCTGGCGGGTCCCCGCCCGGGTGAGGGGCGGGTCCTCGCCGACGAGGTGGGCGACGCGCTCGCCGAAGTCGCCGCCCGGGTCCCCTCCGCCAAGGTGCTGGCGACGACCCTGCGCGAAGTTCCCTCGGCCGGTGTCAACGACTGGAGTTCGGCAGCCTGGTCGCCCGAGACCGGCCTGGTCACCGGCCCCCGGATGCCCGGCCTGCATGTCCTGGACCGCATCGGCTCCGGCGACGGCTTCGCCGCCGGACTCGTCTACGGCCTCCTCACCGGCACCACCCTCGAACAGGCCCTCGCCTACGGCACCGCCCACGGCGCCCTGGTCATGACCACCCCCGGAGACGTCTCCATGGCCTCGCTGACCGAGGTCGAGGCACTGATCGCGGGCACGTCGGCCGCCGTCAGACGCTGATCCCCTCCTCCACACAGTCGTAGCCGCAGTCGTATTCACCAGGAGCACAGTTGAGGCATCGGACCATCGGAAGCAGGACGATCACGAACACCTCCGTCGCACTCACCGACCTCGGCTTCGGAGCCTCCGTCATCGGCAACCTCTACCGGGTCACCCCGGTCGAGGACGCGAACGCGGCGATCGAGACCGCCTGGGACGCGGGCATCCGCTACTTCGACACGGCCCCGCACTACGGACTCGGCCTGTCCGAACTGCGCCTCGGAGCCGCGCTGCGCGAGCGCCCCCGTGCCGAGTACGTGGTCTCCTCCAAGGTCGGCCGTCTCCTCGTCCCCAACGAGCGGCCCCAGGGTGTCGACAGTGAGGGCTTCGTCGTACGGGACGATCTGCGTCGGCAGTGGGACTTCAGCCGGGACGGGGTGCTCAGGTCCATCGAGGAGACGCTGGGGAGGACGGGCCTCGACCGGCTGGACATCGTCTATCTGCACGACCCCGACGACCACTGGCGGCAGGCGGCCGACGAGGCCATGCCCGCGCTCGCCGACCTGCGCGACCAGGGCGTCATCGGAGCCATCGGCGCCGGCATGAACCAGTCCGCCATGCTCGCCCGCTTCCTGCGCGAGACCGCCGCCGACGTCGTCATGCTCGCCGGCCGCTACACCCTCCTCGACCAGACCGCCCTGGACGACGTCCTGCCCGCCGCACAGGAACACGGCAAGAACGTGGTCGCCGTCGGCGTCTTCAACTCCGGCCTGCTCTCCAACGACCGGCCCGCCGAAGGCATGAAGTACGACTACCAGGATGCCCCGACCGCCCTGGTCGACCGGGCCCGGGCGATCGCCGACGTCTGCGCCGCCCACGGGACGACCCTGCCCGCGGCCGCGATCGCCTTCCCGTACACCCATCCCACTATCATCAACGTCACCCTCGGTATGCGGACTGCGGACCAGGTCGGACGGAACGTGGAACTCCATCAGCGGCACATTCCCGACCGGCTCTGGGAGGACCTTCGTGCCCAGGGACTGATCAGGTCGGACGTGCCCGGCAGGGGCGGAAGCGCGAGGAGTTCGCAGTGTCTCTGACGGACAGGGCCATCGACCAGATCCGTGAGCTGATCCGCACGGGTGCGCTGCCCCCGGGATCGAAGCTGCCCCCGGAACCGGATCTCGCCGCGCAGCTGGGCCTGTCCCGCAACCTCGCGCGGGAGGCGGTCAAGGCGCTGGCCGTGGCCCGGGTCCTGGAGGTCCGCCGCGGCGACGGCACCTATGTCACCAGCCTGCAGCCGAGCCTGCTGCTGGAGGGACTGGGCGGCGCGGTGGAGCTGCTGCAGGGCGACTCGGCCGCGCTGCAGGACCTCATGGAGGTACGCCGGCTGCTCGAACCCGTCGCCACCGGGCTGGCCGCCATCCGGATCGACGACGACCAGCTGGCCGAGGTCAAGGGCCACTTGGACGCCATGCGTGACGCCCGCGACGACGTGGAGCTGCTCAACCGGCACGACGCCGCCTTCCACCGCGCCGTGGTCGCGGCGACGGGCAACGAGACCCTGCTGACCCTGCTGGAGAGCGTCTCGGGCCGTACGCTGCGCGCCCGGATCTGGCGGGGCCTGGTCGACGACGAGGCCGCGGGCCGGACCCTCGCCGAGCACGAGGCGATCTACGCGGCCCTCGTCACCCGTGACTCCGGGCTCAGCCAGGCAGCCGCCCTGCTGCACGTGAGCAACACCGAACAGGCCCTGCGCGAGCACCTGCGTTCCAACCGGCATCTCAACTACGGAGCACCGGCGCAGAGCTGACGGGCGCCGGCTCGCGCACGGCCGGAAGGTCACCGGCCGGAAGGTCACCAGGGGGTGGAGGGCGGGGCGGACTGCTGCGCCGAGGCGTTGTCCCCGCCTGCGTGCCGGGCGCGTGCGGGTGCGGGCGCGGACCGGCGCCAGTCGTCGTCGTCACCGAGGACCATGTCGGGGTCGAACATGACGATGACCGCGGCGATCAGGAGGACGGCGAGCGGGCCCGCGAGCATCGCCAGCAGGAACGACAGCAGGTCGGCGGAGGACTGCGAGACGGCGGACCGCCCGGTGAGGTGGACGGAGACGGCGGCCATGCCGGTGTAGTGCATGCCGGTGACGGCGACGCCCATGACCAGGCTCGCTCCGAGACTCGCCCACAGTGTGTGGATGGAGACGGCGGCCCACAGCGCCGCCGTGGCGGCGACGACGGCGATGACGACGGACAGGACGACCGTCCTGGTGTCGTAGTGGACCGTGCCGTTGGTGTGGACGGCGGCCATCCCGAGGTAGTGCATGGCCGCGACGCCGAGGCCGGTGACCGCGCCCGCCGTCGCCAGGGTCGTCGGGGAGCCGCCCCGGTAGCCCACGAGGAACACGCCGAGGGCGACGACACCGATGGCGACCGCGAGGCTCAGGACCGTCTTCGTCAGGTCGTAGGTGACCAGGGCGCCCTGGACGCTGAAGCCGATCATGGCGATGAAGTGCATGGTCCAGATGCCGCAGCCGATCGAGATCGCGCCCAGGCACAGCCATCCGGCCCTGCGCTGCGGTCGCCGCAGCGACCGTGTCGTGCACCGCAGCCCGAGTGCCGCGCCGAGGCATGCCATGAGGTAGGCGGCGACCGGAGTCGCCGCGCCGTAGTAGAAATTGGAGACGGTGGCGTTCAAGGCGGGTTCCCTTCTCAGGTGTGCCGGCGGTCAGCGGCGAGGCACGGGTGTGCCGGCACATGGGTGGGGCGCACCTGCCTGCCACGTCGCGGGCCGGGCCGACGCGGTACCGGGTTTTCCGGCTCCTCGCCGGTCCCCGCATTCCGGGTTCGACCGCAGAGCCGACTGAAGACGCCCCCTGTCCCCCTGTCCCTCCCCCGACGCACGTGCGGTGCGCCTCGGCCTGGTTGACACCTGTCACCGGGCCACGTGGAAGTCCTGCCTCAGGGCAGAACGGGCGGGCCGGTCGACAGGTTCGAGCCACCTGGCCGGTAGTCCACGATTCAACCACATGGGTCGTGCGTCCTGTCCACATCGCGGTCCCTTCCGATGCGGAGTCAGGCGTGACTCTCGACACCGTGGTTCGAGCGGTGTCAGGTCGGGCGTGACTCCGGTCACCGACGCACTCGGGGCGCGTGCCGGACACGCTCCCGGACAGAACGAACCGCCGGCGCGGGGCACGCGCCGGCGGAACGGTGGAGGGGAGCCCGCGGCCTACGCCGACGTGAGGCCGAGGCGCTCCGCGAGTTCGTGGGCGTCGATGCCGTACGTCTCCCGGACGCGCACGCCCTCGGGGCCGACGTCGAAGACGCCGTGGTCGGTGTAGACACGGCTGACACAGCCGACGCCGGTGAGCGGGTAGGTGCAGCGGGGTACGAGCTTCGGCTCTCCGGAACGGGTGAAGAGAGTCATCATCACGTAGACGTCCTTGGCACCGATGGCGAGGTCCATGGCACCGCCGACGGCGGGGATGTCGTCGGCGGCGCCGGTGTGCCAGTTGGCCAGGTCGCCGTCGAAGGCGACCTGGTAGGCGCCGAGCACGCAGACGTCGAGGTGGCCGCCGCGCATCATGGCGAAGGAGTCGGCGTGGTGGAAGTACGCCGCGCCCGGCAGCTCGGTCACCGGCACCTTGCCGGCGTTGGTCAGGTCCGGGTCGATCGCGTCGCCCTCGGCCTTCGGCCCCATGTTGAGCATGCCGTTCTCGGTGTGCAGCACCACCCCGGAGTCGGCCGGGAGATGGTCGGCGATCCGGGTCGGCTGGCCGATACCGAGGTTGACGAAGGCGCCGGCCGGGATGTCGCGGGCGATGACGGCTGCCAGTTCGTCCGTCGAGAGCCGGTGGTCGGCGGTCCTCGGCACTCCGGCGTACGCCGGTCCGCGGGACGTGGTGGTCATCGGGCCCCCTGCACGGTGTAGCGGCGGGCCTCCACCTGGACGACCCGGTCGACGTAGATGGACGGCGTGACGACGGCCTCGGGGTCGAGCTTCCCGGCCTCGACGACCTGGTCCACCTGGACGACCGTCGTCGTCGCGGCCGTCGCCATGACCGGGCCGAAGTTGCGCGCGGTCCTGCGGTAGACGAGGTTGCCCAGGGTGTCCGCCATGTGGGCGCCGATCAGCGCGTAGTCGCCCTTGATGGGGTACTCCAGCAGGTACGTGCGGCCGTCGATCTCCCGGACCTCCTTGCCCTCGGCGAGCGGTGTGCCGACGGCGGTCGGGCAGTAGAACGCGCCGATGCCGGCCCCGGCCGCGCGCATCCGCTCGGCGAGGTTGCCCTGCGGCACCACCTCCAGTTCGACCTTCCCCTCGCGGTAGAGGCCGTCGAAGACCCAGGAGTCGGCCTGGCGCGGGAAGGAGCAGAGCACCTTGCGCACCCGGCCGGCGGCGAGCAGCGCGGCCAGCCCGACATCGCCGTTGCCGGCGTTGTTGGAGACGATGGTGAGGTCCTTGGCGCCCTGCCGGATGAGCGCGTCGATCAGGTCGAACGGCATCCCGGCCATGCCGAAGCCGCCGACGAGGACGGTGGAGCCGTCCTCCACCCCGGCGACCGCGGCATCGGTGCTCTCGACGATCTCCGCCCGGCTCACGCTGCCGCCCCCGTCGTGTCGCAGTTCTCCAGGACGACGGCCAGGCCCTGGCCGACACCGATGCAGATCGCGGCGACACCGTAGCGCTGCCCCGTCTCGCGCAGCACCTTGGCCAGGGTGGCGAGGACCCGCCCGCCGGAAGCGCCCAGCGGGTGGCCGATCGCGATGGCTCCGCCCTTCTGGTTGACGAGGGCGGGGTCGATCTTCCAGGCGTCGAGGCAGGCGAGGGACTGCACGGCGAAGGCCTCGTTGATCTCGACCGCTCCCACCTGGTCCCAGCCGATCCCGGCCCGGGCCAGCGCGCGATTCGCGGCCTCGACCGGTGCGTAGCCGAAGGCCTCCGGTTCGAGGGCCATCACGCCGCGGCCGGCGATCCGGGCGACCGGGTCGGTGCCGATGGCGGCCGCGGCCCGTTCGCTGCCCAGCAGCACCGCGGAGGCCCCGTCGTTGAGCGGGCTGGCGTTGCCCGCCGTGATGGTGCCGCCCTGTTCCGGCGTACGGAACGACGTCTTGAGCCCGGCCAGCACCTCGGGGGTGGATCCGGGCCGGATGCCCTCGTCGCGGGTGAGGTCGGCACCCTCGACCCGCACGACCAGGTCGTCGTAGAAGCCCGACTCCCAGGCTTCGTGGGCGAGTCGGTGGGAGCGGGCGGCGAACTCGTCCTGCCGCTCGCGGGAGATGCCGAAGCGTTCCCCGAGCCGTTCGTTGGCCTCGCCGAGGCTGACCGTCCACTCCTTCGGCATCCGCGGGTTGACCAGTCGCCAGCCGAGCGTGGTCGAGACCGCGGTGACATCGCCGGCCGGGAACGGCTTGGCCGACTTGGGCAGCACCCAGGGCGCCCGGGTCATCGACTCCACGCCACCGGTCAGCACCACCTCGGCGTCCCCGGACTCGATGGTGCGGCTGGCCGCCATCGCCGCGTCGAGGCTGGAGCCGCACAGCCGGTTGACCGTGGTGCCGGGCACGCTCACCGGAAGCCCGGCGAGCAGCGCCGCCATGCGGCCGACGTTGCGATTGTCCTCGCCGGCGCCGTTGGCGTTGCCCCAGACCACGTCGTCGATCGCGGCGGGGTCGAGGTCCGGCACCCCGGCGAGTGTCGAGGTGATCGCGGCGGCGGCGAGGTCGTCGGGGCGGACCCCGGCCAGCGCACCGTTGAAGCGGCCGAAGGGCGTCCGGGTCGCGGCGTACAGGAAAGCACTCATGGCAGCGACGCTACTGCCCGGCCACAATATTCTGAAGTACGCATATCCCGACCGATTGATATGGACGACATATGGATCTGCGGCATCTCCGGTACTTCGTGGCGGTGGCCGAGGAGCGTCACTTCGGTCGCGCCGCCGAACGGCTGCACATGGCCCAGCCGCCGCTCTCCCAGCAGATCCGCCGGCTGGAGAGCGAGCTGGGCGTCGAACTGCTCCACCGCACCACCCGCCGGGTCGATCTGACCGAGGCCGGCCGGGCCTATCTGGAGCGGGCCCGCGCGATCCTCGCCGAGGTCGACGAGGCCGCGCACCACGCTCGCCGCGTCGCCGCCGGAACGGTGGGCCACCTCGCGATCGGCTGCGTGGGCTCGGCGACGTACAGCCTGCTGCCCGCGCTCTCGCGGCGGCTCGCGGAGGAGCTGCCCGGCGTCGACTTCTCCTTCCGCGGCGAGATGCTGGCGCCCGACCAGGCCGAGGCGCTGCGCACCGGCGCGATCGACGTGGCGTTGCTGCGTCCCCCGGTGGCCGGCCCGTCCCTCACCGTGCACGCGCTGCGGCGGGACCGGCTCGTCGTCGCCGTGCCGGTCGACCATCCGCTCGCCCGCCGGAAACGGCTGCGCGTCACGGACCTCGACGGCGCCGACCTGATCGTGCACTCCGCCGACCGTCGTTCGGTGATGTACGGCGTGGTCGTGGGGCTCCTGCGCGACGCGGGCGTCGAGCCGCACGTCCGCCACGAGGTGGGCGAGACCTCCACGCTGGTCACGCTCGTGGCCGGGGGCCTCGGTGTCGCGGTGGTGCCCGAGCCCGTGACCGCGCTGGCGCTCGACGGCGTGGCCTACCTGCCGCTGGCCGGGGCCGACGCGCGCGTGGAACTGGCCGTCGCCCACCGGGCCGAGCGCGCCGAGCCGCATCTGGCGCGCACCGTGGGGATCATCCGCGCGATGTTCTGACGGCGCCGCCGGCCGGCCGGTCCGGCAGGTCGAGGAGCAGCCCGAGCGTCACCGGCGACCGCTGCCGCGACGCGCCCCGCGACGCACGGCAAACCCGGCAAACCCGGCAACCGGTGAAACGTCCTGTGCGTCCTGGTCCGCGCCAGCTGTTCCGCGGACCACAATGAGCCATCGACGCCCAGGGGAAGGACCCTTCCGTGGCCGACTACTCACTGACCCTCGACGACTCGGAGATCGCGCGCTACCGGCTGATGGCCGACATCGCCGAGCGGCGGGAACGCGAGCTGTGGACCGCTGCCGGGGTGGTGTCCGGGGCGCGGATCGCGGACGTGGGGTGCGGGCCGGGCGCGCTCTCCGTGCGGCTGGCGGACATCGCCGCCCCCGGGGGCGCCGTCTGGGCCGTGGACCGCGACGCCGGTGCACTGGCCGTCGCCGCCGCGCTCGCCGAACGCTCCGGTGTCCCCGTGCACACCTCCACCGGCTCCGCCGAGGCCACCACGCTGCCCGAGGACACCTTCGACGTGGTGATGCTCCGGCACGTCCTCGCCCACAACGGCGGCCGGGAGCAGGCGATCGTGGACCACCTGGCCGGGCTGGCCAGGCCTGACGGCGGCACGGTGTACCTCGTCGACATCGACGCGACCGCCTTCCGGCTGCGGGGCGCGCCCGCCGCGTACGAGGAGATGAGCGAGCGCTATCTCGCGCTGCACCGGCGCCGGGGCAACGACCTGACCGTCGGCACCCGGCTCGACGAACTCCTCACCGCCGCCGGCCTCGAAGTCAGCGCCTACGAGGGGCACATCGACGTGATGACGCCTCCGCCCGGCATGCGGGGTCCCGCCTGGGCCGCGCGTGACACCCTGCTCGCCGAGGGTCTGGCCACCCCGGACGACATCGCCCGCTGGGACGAGGGGTTCCGAGCGGCCGAACGGTCCCTGTCCGACCTCCGTTTCTTCGGCCACACCTATGTCGCCGTGGGCCGCCGCGCCTAACTGCGGGGTGCCGCGCGGCGCGCCGGCCCCCTGCAGGGGGCTCGCTCGAAGGAGCAGCCCGGGTCAGGGGCCTCCTCGGAGAACGGGGAGCCGTGCAGGAGGACGTGGAACAGCGGCCCGTGGTGGTGGTGCCGGCCGGTGACCTGGCCCGGCGGGAGGGTGATCTCCCGCCGGGTGTGGCCCGTGCCGTCGACGGTGGTCCGGCTGATGACCCGGCCCGAGATCCCCGGGCCCGCGGGGGTGGCGTGGGCGGTGCCGCACGGGCCGCCGCAGGCGCTGTCGGCGACGAAGCCCCGAAGGTTCACCCGCATCCTGCCGGGACTTCACGCGTTCTGGCCGTCAGCCGATGCTCCGGTCGTGCCCGGACCAGTACGGCTCCCGCAGTTTGAACTTCTGGATCTTCCCGGTCGCCGTCCGGGGGATGGCGTCCCGGAACTCCACGCTCGTAGGGGCCTTGAATCCCGCCATCCGCTCCTTGCAGTGGGCGATGATCTCCGCCTCGGTCACCGTCGCTCCCTCGGCTCGGACGACCAGGGCCTTGACCGTCTCGCCCCACTTCGCGTCCGGCACGCCGATGACCGCGACCTCGGCCACCCCGGGGTGACCGAAGACGGTGTCCTCGACCTCGATGGACGACACGTTCTCACCGCCGGTGATGATGACGTCCTTCTTGCGGTCCGAGATCGTCAGATGGCCGTCCTCCGGGTCGAGCGTCCCGCCGTCGCCCGTGTGGAACCAGCCGTCCTCCAGCACGGCCGCCGTCTCCTCGGGCTTCTCCCAGTACCCGTCGAGGACCACGTTGGACCGCGCCAGCACCTCTCCGGAGTCCGCCACGCGCAGCTTCACACCGAGCGCCGGCAACCCCGCCCGTGACAGTCTCCGGGCCCGCTCCTCGCCCCGCAGCGCGTCGTCCCCGGGCCGCGCGCGGTTGAACGTCAGCAACGGAGAGGTCTCCGTCAGGCCGTAGATCTGGGTGAACTCCCAGCCCAGCTCCTCCTCGACCCGCTGGATCGTCCGGCTCGGCGGCGGCGCTCCCGCGCACACGATACGTACCCGGTCGCGTCCCGGCACCGGGCCCTGCCAGGTCGCCGCCGCGTCCAGCACCGCGTTCCACACGGCCGGCGCGCCGCACATCAGCGTGACGCCGTGCTCGTCCACCCGGCGCAGGATCTCGGCCCCGTCGGCCTTGCGCAGCACCACCTGCTTGGCGCCGAGACCGGCCATCACGAACGGCATCCCCCAGCCGTTGCAGTGGAACATCGGCAACGTGTGCAGGTACACGTCGCGTTCCCAGGCCCGGGTGTGCAGACCGAAGGTCAGTGCGTTGACCCAGATGTTGCGGTGCGTGAGCCGGACCCCTTTGGGGCGTGCCGTCGTGCCCGAGGTGTAGTTGATCGTCGCGGTGGCGTCCTCGTCCGGCCTCGACCAGGGTTTCGGCTCCACCCCGAAGCGCATCAGCTCGGCGTCCGACGGCTCCCCCAGTGTGAACCGGTGGGCCACCTCGACCCCGGCGACCGCGTCCTCGACCTCCGGATCGGTGAGCAGCACCGAGGCACCGCTCTGGCGCACCACGTACTCGATCTCCTCCGCCTTCAGCCGGAAGTTGACCGGAACACAGATTCGCCCACCCCTCGGCACCGCGAACAGAAGTTCGAGCAGTCGGGCCGAGTTGTGGCTGACCACCGCCACCCGCTCGCCCTCCCCCACCCCCAGGGCGTCCAGCCCCGCCTGCCAGGCCCGCACCCGCTCCCCCAGCCGCCCGTACGTCGACGGCGGCAACGGCGCCGCGGGCTGGTCCGGCTCGTCGATCACCCCCGGGCTGTCGGCGAACCCCAGCTCCGCCCGGTCCAGGAAGTCGGCCATCGTCATCGGAACGCGCATCTGTCTCCCACTCCCCTGCATCCGGCCCGGCACGGACCAGGAAACCGCATCCCGTGCGGGCGGCGGCAGAGGCCGGTGACATGGCGTGTCCCCGGACAGGGCGTATTGGGAGCAGATGTACGAGGGTGAGGCTTATGTGAACATTTGTTGGGAACTCGGGGTGCGCAGCGGTCGTCGGTGGGGCTCCGGCCCGGCGGACGGCCTCGGGCGACGGACGAGGGAGAGACCGTGACCGTTCGTGTGGGCGTAGAGGAAGAGTTCCATGTTCTGGACGCGGAAAACGGGCGGCTGGTACCGGGAGCCGGCGCGATTCTCGGCCGGGTACCCGGACCGGAGTTCAAGGCCGAGCTGCAGCGGTCGGCGGTGGAGTGGAACAGCCCGGTGCACGCCTCCCTGGAGTCCCTGCACGCCGACCTGACCGGAGCGCGGCGACGGCTGGCCTCGGCGGCCTCCGACGTCGGACTGTCCGTCGTCGCGGCCGGGACCGTACCGCTCGCGCGGATGACGCCCGGTGACACGACCCCGGACTTCCGCTACCGGTACATGGCCGAGGAGTACCGGCGCGTCGCGGACGAGCACCTGGTGTGCAGCGCGCAGGTCCACGTCGACGTACCCGACCGGGACACGGCCGTACGGATCATGTGCGCCGTCTCGCCGTGGCTGCCCCCGCTGCTGGCCCTGTCCGCCAGCTCACCGTTCTGGCTGGGCGCGGACACGGGCTACGCGAGCTGGCGCACGATGCTGTGGCAGCGCTGGCCCACCGCCGGGCCGGTCGGCTGCTTCGCCGGAGCCGCCGAGTACGACGCCGCCGTCCAGGGTCTGATCCGCTCCGGCGTGATCAAGGATTCGGGAATGGTCTACTACGACCTCCGGCCGAGCGAGCACCAGCGGACCCTGGAGCTGCGCATCTGCGACGCCGCTCCGCGCCCCGAGACGGTCGTGCTCGTCACCGGACTGTTCCGGGCCCTCGTGGAGGAGGCCCGGCTCCTGCTGGAGCGGGAGCCGGGACGGGTCTGCGAGGGCGGGCACGAGTGGCTGCGTGCCGCCGTCTGGCGCGCCGCCCGGTCCGGCCTGGAGGGCGACCTGGTCGACCCCGTCACCCGAACCGCCGAGCCCGCGCCTGCCGTCCTGGGCGGGATGCTCCGACGGCTGCGGCCGACCCTGGAGGCCCTCGGCGACTGGGACACCGTGCCCGTCCTCATGGAGGAGGCCCTGGCCCGGGGCAGCGCGGCGCACCGCCTGCGCCGCGTGGCCGGGGAGCAGGGGCTGCCGGCCTGCGTCGCCTCGCTGGTCGCCGAGACCCGCGGCGAGCGCGCGCCGAGCCCCGCCGCCAACGCCGTACGCCGACCCGTCACGGTGGCCGACACCGCCCCGCCCGGGGCCCCGGCGCCGTTCTCGGTGGGGACCCTCGGCGGCTGATACCCGAGCGCATGCAGGAAGGCAGGCACCCGCTTGTCGCCACCGACGACTCACCCCGGTGCGGTGAAACCGGACGGAAAGGCCGTCCTCCGCCCGTGGTGCGGTGCCGCCCGCGATCAAGGAGAGTGGCTCGCATGCCCAGCAGGAACACCGACACGCACGCGAATCCGAGCGGCTCGTTCGCCCTCGTGGGTCCGCCCCCGAGCGAGGCCGGCGGCCGGCCCCTGCGAGGGGGTGCGGCCTGATGTGCGGCCTGAGCGGAGAGATCCGCTTCGACGGTGGACGGCCCGATCTGGCGGCCGTGGAGCGCATGACCGACCGTCTCGCTCCCCGTGGTCCGGACGGCAGGGGCCTGTGGTCCCAGGGCCCCGTCGCACTGGGGCACCGCCGACTGAAGATCATCGATCTGTCGGAGTGCGGCGCCCAGCCGATGGCCGACCCCGAGGCGCGGATCGCCGGTGTCTTCAACGGATGCGTCTACAACTACCAGGAGCTGCGCGCGGAACTGCGCGGTCTCGGCCACCGCTTCTTCTCCGGCTCCGACACCGAGGTGGTGCTCAAGGCCTACCAGCAGTGGGGAACCGCCTGCGTCGACCGCTTCTACGGCATGTTCGCCTTCGTCATCGTCGAACTGACCACCGGGCGCGTGGTGCTGGCCCGTGACCGGCTCGGCATCAAGCCGCTGTACCTGGCCGAGGCGCCGGGACGGCTGCGGTTCGCCTCCTCGCTGCCGGCCCTCCTGGCGGGCGGCGGCGTCGACACCTCGCTCGACCCGGTCGCGCTGCACCAGTACATGAGCTGGCACGCCACCGTGGCCGCGCCCCGCACCGTCCTCACCGGCGTGCGCAGGCTGCCGGCCGCCACCGTACGCGTCATCGAGCCGGACGGGAGCCAGCGCGACCACTGCTACTGGCGGCCCCCCTACACCCGTCGTCCCGAACACGCGGGGATGGACGCGGACGACTGGCGGGACGCGGTCCTGGACGCGCTGCGCACCGCCGTACGCCGGCGCATGGTCGCCGACGTGCCGGTGGGCGTCCTGCTGTCGGGCGGTCTCGACTCCAGCCTGATCGTGGCCCTGCTGGCCGACGAGGGGCAGCGCGATCTCGCGACGTTCAGCGTGGGGTTCGAGTCCGAGGGTGGCGAGAGCGGTGACGAGTTCCCCTACTCCGACCTGGTCGCCCGGCACTTCGGCACGGACCACCACCAGCTGATGGTCCCCTCGGACCGGGTGTCGACCGCGCTGGACGCGGCGATCGAGGCGATGAGCGAGCCGATGGTCAGCCATGACGTGGTGGCCTTCCACCTGCTGTCGGAGCAGGTGGCGAAGGAGGTCAAGGTCGTCCAGAGCGGCCAGGGCGCGGACGAGGTCTTCGCCGGCTACCACTGGTACCCGGACATGGCCGCCGTCGAGCGGGAGCGCGCGCACGAGGTCTACGGCGAGACGTACTTCGACCGGTCGCACTCCGAGCTGGCGGGGATCGTCCAGCCCTCTCTGCTGCCCGACCACGACGTGTCCGGCCGCTTCGTGGCGGAGCACATGGCCCGCCCGGGCGCCGAGACCGCGCTGGACGCGGCGCTGCGGCTCGACGCCGAGGTGATGCTCGTCGACGATCCCGTCAAGCGGGTCGACAACATGACCATGGACTGGGGGCTGGAGGCCCGCGTCCCCTTCCTCGACCACGAGCTGGTGGAGCTGGCCGCCGCCTGCCCGCCGGAACTGAAGCTCGCCGACGGTGGCAAGGGCGTCCTGCGGGCCGCCGGCCGCCGGGTCCTGCCCTCCGCGGTCGTCGACCAGCCCAAGGGGTACTTCCCGGTGCCCGCCGTCAAGCACATGGCCGGCCCCGTACTGAGCCGGGTTCGCGAGGCCCTGACGGCGCCCGAGGCCAGGTCACGGGGCGTCTTCCAGGACGCGTACGTGGAACGGCTGCTGTCGGCGCCGGACGAGCACCGCACCAGGCGAGGGGCGAACCAGTTGTGGCAGGTGGCTCTGCTGGAGATATGGCTGCAGACGCACGGAATCAGTTGACCGGCGCGCAGGGGGCCAGGAACGCGTACTCCGCGACGGACGCCGCGGCGCAGCGGCCGCCGGGTCTCCCCTCCCGCGCCCCCGTCGGCGAGAACGTCGTCGACGGGGTGCCGTGGCGGGCCGAGGAGGACGGCGCGGCCCCGGCCGCCGGGACGACGGCCGTGTCCCCGACGACGCCCGTCACGGTTCCGGCGCCGGCGCAGGTCCCGCTGCCCGACAACGCCGGCCCGCTGGACACACCCCAGCCGCTGAGGTCCCACGGCTGCTGGTATCCGTCGGTGGATCCGAGCGGCGCGCACGTCGCCTTCATCTGCGACCGCGGGGGCGTGCCACAGCTATGGAGCGGCCCGGTCGGCGGACACGAGGTCCATCTGCTGGACTCCGATCCCCATCCGGTCAAGGAGGTGGCCTGGTCGCCCGACGGCCGCTGGATCGCCTACACCACCGCGCCGGGCGGCGGCGAGCACACTCGCGTGCTGTGCGTGCGCCCCGACGGCACCGGGCGCCGCATCCTGGCCGGTGCCGAGCCCGGCAGCTCCGCCTACCTGGGCTGCTGGCAGCACGACGGCTCGGCAGTCGCCGTCACCGTCGCCGAGCCGGTTCCCGCGCCGGGCGAGGGCGAGGCCGAGGAGTGGCCGGCCCTCGCGGAGCCCGGCCTCGCCGACCCCGGTACGTACACCGCCCGCCGCCCGCCGGGGTGGGCCGCCCGGGACGGCCGGGCGGTGCTGCTGGGCGGTCCGCACCACGGCGACGCCGGTCCCGCCGCCCACACTCGGACCGCACGGGGAGGGGATGAAGCCGGGGACGCTCACGATCCCCCGCACCTGTCGGGGGCCGGGCCGTCGCCCGGGCCGGACAGTGCGTCCGCCGACGCGGCCGGCGGAGGGCTGGCCGCCTACCTCGTCGATCCCTTGGGCGTGGCCGCCCCCGCCCTGCTGGCGGTCGAGCGCGGCGCCGCCACCCTGCGCGTGTGCGACATCAGCCGGGACGGACGCCTGGCCCTGGTGCGCCGGGGCCCGCGCGGGCGCCGTGAGGCCCTCGTCGTCCGCACCACCGACCTGCGGACCACCTTCGCCCTGCCGGTCGCCGACGGTGATCCGTGGATCGGCCGGTTCTCCCCGGACGGCGGCACACTGTGGCTGCGCAGCGACGCCTCCCGCGAGTTCGCGGCGCTGTTCGCCGTGCGCCTGGACCCCGGCGGCGCGGGGCTCGGGCTGTCCGTCGCCGCCGAGCGCGCGGACTGCGGACTGGAACTGCTGGCCTTCGGGCGCGACGGGCGTACGGCGGCACTGTCCTGGAACGTGCGCGGGGCCAGTGAGCTGGAGGTCACCGCCGTCTCGGCGCCGGCCGGCGAGGACGCCCGCACGGGGCCGCGGCAGACGGTGGCGCTGCCGCACGAGGTGGTGACCCGCGTCCCGCGGGTCGGCGGCCGGGCCGGACTGGTACTGGCCCTGTCCGGTTCGCAGCGCCGGCCGGGCGTGTGGTGGTTCCCGGACGGCACGGCGCGGCGCACGCGGTGGTCGTCCCGCGACGAGGACGCGGTGCCGCCCGGCCGTCCCCCCGTGCGTCCCGTTCCGCTGCGGCTGGCGGCGCGCGACGGCCTGCCGCTGAACGGCTGGTACTACCGCGCGCCGGGCCGGGGGCCCGGGGTGCCGGCGCCCTGCGTCCTGCATCTGCACGGCGGCCCGGAGGAACAGGAACGCCCGGTCTTCAACCCGCTCTACCACGAACTGCTGGGCCGGGGTGTGGACGTGTTCGCGCCGGACGTGCGCGGCTCGTCGGGACACGGCAGGTCGTTCGTCGACGCCGACCTCGGCACCGGGAGGTTCGCCGCGATCGAGGACGTCGCCGACTGCGCGGCCCACGTCGTCGTGGCCGGCCTCGCCGATCCGCGACGGCTGGCCGTCATGGGCCGCTCGTACGGCGGCTACCTGGTGATGGCCTGCCTGGTGTGGCACCCGGACCTCTTCCGCACCGGCGTCGCGGCCTGCGGCATGTCCGACTTCGCGACCTTCTATGCCGGCACCGAGCCGTGGATCGCGGAGTCGGCCGCGCACAAGTACGGCCATCCGGAACACGACCGTGAACTGCTGCGCTCGCTGTCCCCGATGACCCGCGTCGACGCGCTGCGGGTTCCCGTCCTCACCGTCCACGGGGAGCACGACACCAATGTGCCGCTCGGCGAGTCCGAGCAGTTCGTCCGCGCGGCCCGCGAACGCGGTCTGGAGGCCGAACTGCTCCTGCTGCGCGAGGAGGGCCACGACTTCCTGCGCGCGGACAGCCGCAGACTCTTCCGCCGGACCGCCGCCGACTGGATCCAGCGGCACATCGCGGACTGACACCGCCTGCACCGTCATGTGCGGTCTTGTGCCCCTGGGCAGCCTGCGTCAGGCGCGGAGCCCTCCCCCGCGCCGGTCCCGCTCGGCGGCCTTCATTCGTCGGCTTTCATGCGTCGGCCTTCATTCATCTTTCATGCGTCGGCCTTCATTCATCGGCCCTCATTCGTCCGCCGTCGCCCTGCCCATCAGCGCGCCGTACGCCAGTTGCAGGGCGTCCGCGCCCGCCAGGGACGTGAGGGCGCCCATCGCGGTACGGGTCGCGCGCGGCCAGAGCAGCCGGCCCGCGGTCAGGGTCGAGGCCACCCAGACGCTCACGCAGAAGGGGCAGGTCACCAGCTCGCCGACGGTGTCCTTGCCACCCTCGGGCCGCGCCTCCTCGTGCAGTTCGGCCGCGCCCTGCGGGCCGACGTACCGCGTGAAGGGGGCCCGCAGGGGGCTCGTCACCGCGGCCTTGCTCAGGAGCCGGCTGAGCCGACGGCCGCCGGGGCGGCCGCGGCCAGACCGACTCCGACCAGCAGCCCCGCCTCGCGCGAGCGGCCGGGGCGCGCATCGAGCACGGCCGCGGACAGCCAGGTGCCGATCGGCACCTGGCCCAGCAGCGGATGCACCGGATGCCCCAGCCATCCGCCGTGCAGCAGGTCCCGGCCGCGCCCCAGCGGCAGGGACCTCACCCCGAGGCGGGAGCGCGTCGATGACGGTGTCCGCCCGGTCAGGCGACGTGATCGCGTACTCATGGCGGGCGGGTCCCCGCCCGCGAAGAGGGCAAACGGGGCGAGTGGCGGCGCTTCGGACCCCCTCCGTACGTCGCTTGCGGCGGCCCCTCGGTGGCCGGTCCGGGTGAACGGGGGGCGGTCGGCACCGCTCGGTCGCGGGGATGAGCAGGTCGTGTGCGGTCTCCGCGCCCCTGGGTACCCGGCCGGTCGAGAGCCGGTACGCACCCTGCACTCCACGGAAGAAGCGTGTGCCATGACCACTCCAGATTCCAACCCGCGACGCGTCCCGGGGGGCCGGCCGGGCGGCGGTGTGTCACCCGGTGAGACCCCTCCCGGCGAGGGGGGCACCTACGGCATCTCCCATCCGGAGCCGCCCGAGCTGCGCAGCAAGGGGTGGGGGCCCATGCCCATCGTCGTGATCATGGTCGTGACGGCTCTGGTGGCGATCGGGCTCATCGGTATGGCGGTTTCCCTGATGGTCTGACACCTCTGGGTACGGGGCGTGCGCGGGGGCTCACGCTCACGAGGCGCCCTCCCCCGCGAGGAAGAATCACGGCCGCACGCTCGCCGTCCGGCCCCGGGTACGGTGCGGCGCGTCCGGCCCCCCCGGGGAGGAGGTCACGCGTCCGCTGTCGGCCGCCGGTAGGGCCGTACGGCGCGGCGTGCGATGGCGAAGCGGTGGGTCTCCGACGGGCCGTCGTAGATCCGGAACGGCCGCACCTCCCTGAGCAGGCGGGCCAGCGGGGCGTCGGCGGCCGAGATGCCGAGGGCTCCGCAGATCTGCACCGCCCGGTCGACCACCCGGTTCACGGCCTCCGCCACGAAGGTCTTGGAGATCGAGGTGAGTTGGGCGGCGGCGGCCGAGCCGGTGTCCAGCTCCCAGGCGGTGCGCAGGATCAGGGCGCGGCTCGCCTCGATGTCGATCTCGGAGTCGGCCAGCATCTGCTGCACCATGCCGAGGTCGCCGAGGACGGAGCCGAACGCCGTGCGGCTGCCGGCCCGTTCCAGTGCGACGTCCTGGGCGCGCCGTGCGGCTCCCAGCCAGCGCATGCAGTGCGTCATCCGGGCGGGGCCGAGCCGGACCTGGGCTCCCGCGAAGCCCTCGCCGACCGCGCCGAGCACTTGGTCCTCCCCGACCACGCAGCCGTCGAAGACGATCTCGCTGTGCCCGGCGAAGAGTCCTTCGTCCAGGGTCTCGATGTCCCGGACGATGGTCATGCCGTCGGTGCCCGCGTCGACCAGGAACATGGTGGCGCCGCCCGGGTCGCCGGGGCTCCCGGAGGTGCGGGCCATGACGATGCTGAAGGCGGCGCCGTGCGCCCCGCTGATGAACCACTTGCGCCCGTCGATGCGCCATCCGCCGGGAACGCGGGTCGCGGTGGTCCGCAGGGAGCGGGGGTCGGCCCCGGCTCCGGGGGCCGGTTCGGTCATGGCGAAGCAGGAGCGGACCTCGCCGGCGGCGAGCGGGCGCAGATAGCGCTCCTGCTGCTCCTCGGTGGCCACCTTCTCCAGCAGATGCGTGTTGCCCTCGTCGGGCGCCGCGCAGTTCAGCGCCAGGGGCCCGAGGAGCGAGTAGCCCGCGGCTTCGAACACCGCCGCCTGTCCGCGCAGGTCGAGTCCGTGTCCGCCCCACCGCACCGGCACGTGCGGAGCGAACACGCCCGCTTCACGGGCGCCCTTCTGGAGGGTTTGCCGCAGGTCCTCGGGGGCGTCGTGGACGGACCCGCCGCACGCGCGCTCGGCCGGGATCACCACGTCGCGGACGAACGCGGACGTGGACGCGGCAAGTTGGGCGACCGTCGGATCGATGTCGAACTGGATGGGCACGGGGCCTCCCGCCGAAGGGCGTACGGGCACCGGGTCCCGTCGCGTCTAGAAACTGTATAGCGTCTTCAGTATCTTGCCGAGAGAACCCGGCGACGGGAAGACGACAGGAGACACGTCCCATGAGCAACTCCACGAGTCCCGAGCCGGTCCGCGTCGTCCGCCACCCCGACGGGGTGGTCGAGGTGCGGCTGGACGATCCCGGCCGGGGCAACGCCCTGGACCTGGCGACGGCCGAGGCGCTGCGGGACACCACGGCCCGGGTGGCGTCGGACCCGGGCGGCGCGGTCCTGCTGCGGGCGACCGGCGGCACCTTCTGCGTCGGCGGTGACCTGCGCGCCTTCGCCGGTCTCGGCGAAGGGACGAGCGCCTATGTGCACGCCGTGGCGACGGCCGCCCACGCCGCGATACAGGCCCTGCACGCACTGCCGGTACCGGTGGTGACCGCCGTGCGCGGTGCCGCCGCCGGCGGCGGCGTCGGGCTCGCCCTGGTGGGGGACATCGTCCTGGCGGCACGGTCGGCGCGGTTCCGGCTGGCGTACACGGACGTCGGGCTCACGCCGGACTGCGGGGCCTCCTGGTTCCTGCCACGGCTGGTCGGCCCCCGGCCGGCGGCCGACCTGGTCCTCACCAACCGGGTCCTGACCGGGGAAGATGCCGAACGGTGGGGCATGGTCTCCCGCTGCGTCGAGGACGGGGAGCTGGACGGCGCCGCCCACCGCACCGCCGCCGGTCTGGCCGCCGGCGCCGGTGACGCGCTGCGCGCCGCGAAGGCCCTGCTGCGCGGCCGGGACGAGGACTCCCTGGCCACGCATCTCGCCGAGGAGGCGCGGCAGATCGCGGCCCTGGCGGGCCGGCCGGAGGCACAGGAGCGCATGGCCTCGTTCCTCGCCGCGCGGGACCGCTCCCGGGACCGCGCGCGAGACCGTGCACGGCCGGGCGACGGCGGGGCCCGCCCCCGGGACGCGGAAAGTGTTTCTTGAATCCCTCTTCACTAACAGGCCCGCCGGAGCGTAACCTCCGGGCAACACAGAACCGAGGAACCGGTCACCACAGAACCGGGGAAATGGTGTGGCGATGCAATCTGCTGCCGTGGACCTTCCGGACGCTTCCGACGAGACGCTCACCGAAGCCGTCGTGGACCTCGTTCTGCGGGGCATGTGGCGCGGCAGGCCCGAGTCGGAGCACCGCCCCCTGGTCGACGCCGGGCTGGCGATGGTCAAGGGCCCGCTCGTGCTGCCGACGGAGCGTGCCAAGGCCACCGCCGCACAGGTCCTGCGCGTCCCGCCGGGATCGGCCGAGGAGCAGCAGATCATCACGGCGTACGAGGCGTTCCTGCCGGTCAACCGGAAGATCCGCGAGGTGTGCACGGCATGGCAGTGCCGCCCGGACGGCACCGTCAACGACCACTCCGACAGCGTCTACGACGCCGGGGTGCGCGAGTCGCTGGAGGATGTGCACGAGGCCATCCAGCCCGTGCTGCGCAGGCTGGAGCGGGTCCTCGCAGGCAGCGGACGGTATCTGACCGACCTGGAGGAGGCCCTGGACCACTTCGACGACGGCGCGGTGAAGTGGCTGGCCTCGCCGCTGTGCGACTCGTACCACACCGTGTGGATGCGGCTGCACCAGGAGCTGTTGCTCGTGCTGGGCATCAGCCGGGCCGAGGACGAGGCCCGGGAAGAGGAACTGGTCACGAGGAGCCGGGGTTGAGCGTCACCGACCGCGGGGCGGGACCGTTCGCGCGGCCCGGGGCCCCACTCGTCCCGGTCGGCACCGAGACACCGCCCACCCCGTCTCCCGAGACCCCCGGCCGGGTCCTGGTGCCGTACGGACAGGGCCGTGGCCGGGGGCTCGACGCCGCGGAGCTGGGCGCCCACGGCGCGGCGATGGACGGGCTGGTGGCCCTCGGGCTGCCGGTCGTCCCGGGACTCACCGTGCCGGCCGGGGCCGCCGCCTCCCTGTGCGAAGCCGGCACCGCCGAAGCCGCCGTCGGCCTGGTCGAACAGCTCGCGGGACGACGGATCGGCGACACCGCCCGTCCCTTGCTGCTGCGTCTGTCGGCGAGCGCACCGACCGAGATCGCCGGACTGCCGCCCGACCTCGCCTGTCTCGGTGTCACGGCCACGAACGCCGACGCCCTGGGCAGCGTCATCGGGCGGGGGGACGCCCTGTTCGAGGTGTGGACGGCGACCGTGCGGCTGATCGCCGAGCACGCCCTCGACGTACCCGGCGCGGTGCTCGACGACGCCCTCCTCGACACCCCCGAGCCGCGGGCGCGCATCGACGCGCTGCTGGGCCTGGCCGCACGGCACGGAACCCAGCCCTTTCCCGACGACCCGGCCCGGCAGCTCGCCCTGGCCGCCCGTGCCCTCCTCGCCCGGTGGGACTCGCCCCGGGCCAGGAGGTCCCGCAAGGCCCAGCGGCTGCCCGCGGACCTGGGGATCGCCCTGCACGTCCAGGCGCTGCGCATCGGCCCGGCCGACCGCTCGGGCCACGGCACGGCGGTCAGCCGTCATCCCGAGACCGGCCGTCTCTCCCCGCACGGCTCGTTCTTCCGTGGGGTGCGGCGTAGTGCCCCGCCCCCGCACACCGGTGAACCGCTGGACCGTCTCGTGGGCGGCAGGGCCCTGCTGGAGCACTCGCTGCTCACCCTCGAACGTCATCTGCACGCGCCCGTCTGCGTCGACTTCGAGGTGCGTGACGACGAGATCTCCCTGCTCGCCGCCTCCGCCCAGCAGCGGCCGCCGCTGCGGGCCTCGGTGTGCCTGGCGGCCGATCTGGCCCGCGACGGCGCGCTCGGCCCCGAGGAGGCCGTCCTGCGGATCGGCCCCGCGCAGGTGCAGGAGCTGCTGCACCCCCGGTTCCGGCTGACCGGCGACGAGGACCTGCTGGTGAAGGGGCTGCCCGCCTCGCCCGGCGCGGCGACCGGCGTGGTCGTGCTGTCCAGTGAGCGGGCCCTCGAACGGGGCGCGGACGGCACCCCGGTCGTGCTCGTGGCCCATGAGACGACCCCGGCGGACGTCCCCGGCATGCTGGCCTCCGCCGCCGTACTCACCGGCACCGGCGGCATCGCCTCGCACGCCGCCGTGGTGGCACGGGGTGCCGGCACACCCGCGGTGTGCGGCGCCGAGGGGCTGCACGTGGACCGGGCCGCCGGGACGGTACGCATCGGCGACCGGGTGCTCCGCGAGGGCGACCCCGTGTCGCTGGACGGCCGTACCGGCGCCGTCTACGCGGGGACGCTGAGCGTCGGCGTCGCCGGGCCCCCGCCCGAACTGTCCACCCTGCTCTCCTGGGCGGACGGCATGCGCCGACTGGGCGTACGGGCCAACGCCGACACCGCCGCCGAGGTCGGCACCGCCGTCGCCCTGGGCGCGGAAGGTGTCGGACTGTGCCGGACGGAGCACCAGTTCCTCGGGGACCGGCTGCCGCTGATCCGCCGGGTGATCCTGGCCGCCGATCCGGCCGCCCGCGACGAAGCGCTGGTGGCGCTGGAACAGGCACAGCACGACGACTTCCGGGCGCTGCTGGCCGCCGTCGGCGACCGCCCGGTGACCGTGCGGCTGCTGGACGCCCCGCTGCACGAGTTCCTGCCCGCCCCCGGACACGCCTCGGACGCGGCCGAGGAGCAGCGGGCCGCCGCGCTGCGCGAGGCGAATCCGATGCTCGGGCTGCGCGGGGTACGGCTGGCGCTGCTGCACGAGCGGCTCTACCCCGCGCAGGCCGAGGCGCTCTTCGCCGCCTGGGCGGACGTCGCCGCCGGCGGGGTCCGGCCCGAGCTGGAGGTGATGATCCCGCTCGTCAGCCTGCCGGAGGAGCTGGCCGCCGCGGCCGCGTACGTCCGCGAGGCCGCCGGGGCGGTCGCCGCGCGCACCGGAGTGCGGGTTCCGTACCGGCTCGGCACGATGATCGAGACACCGCGCGCCGCGCTGCTGGCCGGCGAACTCGCCGAACACGCCGAGTTCTTCTCCTTCGGCACCAACGACCTCACCCAGCTGACCTACGGTTTCTCGCGCGACGACGTCGAGCGCCAGGTGCTCGCCACCTATGAGGAGCGGGGCCTTCTGACGGCCAGCCCGTTCGCACGGCTCGACCCGCACGGGGTGGGCGCCCTGATCGCCCTGGCCGTCGAACGGGCCCGGAGCGTGCGGCCCGACATCAAGCTGGGCGTGTGCGGGGAGCACGGCGGGGATCCGGAGTCGATCGCGTTCTGCGACGGCCTCGGCCTCGACTACGTCTCCTGCTCCGCGCACCGCGTGCCGGTGGCCCGGATGGCGGCCGCGCACAGTGCCCGGCGCGAACGGCACGACGAGAGCGACAGCGGGATCGGGAGCGCACGATGACGAGCA
This sequence comes from Streptomyces sp. NPDC057438, assembly GCF_042802995.1. Lineage (NCBI taxonomy): Bacteria > Bacillati > Actinomycetota > Actinomycetes > Kitasatosporales > Streptomycetaceae > Streptomyces > Streptomyces sp. NPDC057438. The sequence goes on along the minus strand of NZ_JBHVDD010000080.1, from coordinate 4,160 downwards.
CCGTGACGGGCGGCCCGGCCCTGTCCGACGCCGAGCTGGACGACCTGCGCGAGACCGTACGGTCGGTGTGCGCGGACGCCGGAGGCACCGCGGCGGTGCGGCGACTGCCGGAGCACTCCCCGGGCATCGACGCCGCGCTGTGGGACACCCTCGGCCGGCAGGTCGGCCTCGCCGCCCTCGGACTGCCCGAGCCGGCCGGCGGCATCGGCGGACTCGCCGAGATCGCCGTGGTCTGCGAGGAACTGGGCCGGACGCTGGCACCGGTCCCCCTGCTGTCCTCCACCGTGCTGGCCGGGCAGGTGCTCGCCGGCTGCGGTACGGCCGAGAAGGCGCTCGCCGAGCTGGCCGAGGGCACGGTGCACGCCCTGGCGGTGGCGTCGCCCGACGGGACGTGGCGGCCCGGGGCCGTGCCGGTCGCCGTCTCCTGGCAGGGCGGGGCCCCGGTCCTCGACGGCACCGCGCCGTTCGTCCTCGACGGCGCCGACGCCCGGGCGCTGGTGGTGGCCGCCGCCGGGGCCGACGGCGTGGACCTCTTCCTCGTCGACCCGGGCGTGCCGGGGGTGACGGTCCGCCGGGTGTCCACCCTGGACCTCAGCCGGGGCCAGGCGGTGGTCACCCTCTCCGGCGCCCGGGTCCGGGCCCTGACCACCGGCGGCGAGGGGGCGCAGGTCGTCTCCCGGGCCCTGGACGTGGCCCTGGTCGCCCTGGCGGCCGAGCAACTCGGCGGTGCGCAGGCGGCGTTGGACATGACGGTCGCCCATGTGCGGGACCGTACCCAGTTCGGCAGGGCGATCGGCGGGTTCCAGGCGGTCAAGCACACCTGCGCCGACATGCTGCTCCAGGTCGAGGGCGCCCGCTCGGCGGTGACGCGTGCCGTCCGGGTGGCCCACTCGCCCGAGGCGCTGGCCGAGGCGGCGGCGGTGGCCCAGGCGTGGGCGTGCGAGGCATTCGTGTCCGTCGCCGCCGAGTGCGTGCACCTGCACGGCGGGATGGGCTTCACCTGGGAGCACGACGCCCATCTGTACTTCCGGCGGGCCCAGTCCGACGCCGTCCTGCTGGGCGGCGCCACGCACCACCGGGAACGGCTGGCCGGGCTGCTGGGCTGGTGACGTGAAAGGCGGAACCGGTATGACCACCCGACTCATCGACGACTCGCTGTTCGACGACGGGCCCGACGGGGCACCGTCGCGCCTCGTGGGCGCCCGCTGCCCGGGGTGCCACACAGTCGTCTTCCCCCGGCAGGACTCGTGCCCCAGGTGTTCGGACGGGCCCATGGCCGATCATGTGCTGCCGGTGCACGGGCGGGTGTGGTCCTGGACGCTCCAGGCGTTCCCGCCCAAGCCGCCCTACCGGCCGCCGGCCGGCGCCCACCGGCCGTACCACGTCGGCTATGTCGACCTCGGTGAGGTGCTGGTCGAGGCGCGGCTCGCGGTTCCCCGCGCGGAGATCCGGATCGGGCTGCCGGTGCGGCTCACCACGGTGCCCGCCTACCGCGACGACGACGGAACCGAGGTCCTGACCTTCGCGTTCCGGCCGGACGGGGAAGGGGAGCGATGAGCCGGACCGACGACGTCTACGTGGTCGGATGCGGGATGCATCCCTTCGGCCGCGACGAGAGCGTCACCGGCATGGACATGGCCGAGCGGGCGGTCCGCGAGGCGCTGGCCGACGCCGGGGTCGCCTGGGAGGACATCGGTCACGCGGCCGGCGGCTCCGACGTCTCCGGCAAGCCCGACACCCTGGTGAGCCGCCTCGGCCTGACCGGAGTACCGTTCGTCAACGTCCAGAACGGCTGCGCCACCGGCGCCTCCACCGTGCTCGCGGTGGCCAACGCGCTGCGCGCGGGCGAGGCCGCCCTCGGCCTCGCGGTGGGGTTCGACAAGCACGAACGGGGCGCCTTCCACGTCTCCGCGGCCCGCTACGGCCTGGGCGACTGGTACGCCGAGACCGGCATGATGCTGACCACCCAGTTCTTCGCCCTGAAGACCCAGCGGTACCTGTACGAGCACGGCATCCCGGAGCGGGCGCTCGCGACGATCGCCGCGCGGGCCTTCCGCAACGGCGCGCACCACCCCCTGGCCTGGCGGCGCAAGCCGCTCACGGAGCGGGAGATCCTGGACTCCGCCGAGGTCAGCCCTCCACTCACCCAGTACATGTTCTGCTCGCCGGGCCAGGGCGCGGCGGCGCTCGTGCTGGCGCTCGGCGACCGCGCCTTCGACCTGTGCGAACGCCCCGTCAAGCTAGCGGCGCTGGCGTTGCGCACCCGGCGGTTCGGCTCCTTCGAGGTGTTCTCCCCCTGGCTGCCGCCGGGACCGCACCGCAGCCCCAGCGTCGATGCCGCCGAGGCCGCCTTCCGCGCGGCCGGTGTGCGGCCCGCGGACGTACGGGTCGCCCAGCTGCAGGACACCGACAGCGGCTCGGAACTGATCCACCTGGCGGAGACCGGACTCTGCGGGCACGGCGAACAGGAGGAGTTGCTGGCCCGCGGGGACACCGACCCCACCGGCCGGATACCGGTGAACACCGACGGCGGCTGTCTGGCCGGCGGAGAGCCGGTCGGCGCCTCCGGGCTGCGGCAGTTCCACGAGGTCGTACGGCAGTTGCAGGGGCGGGCACCGGGCATACAGGTACCGGGCGCTCCCCGGGTGGGTTTCACGCACGTGTACGGGGCGCCCGGCATCAGCGCCTGCTCGGTCCTCACGGTGTGAGGACGGGCGGGCGGCCGGGCGTTGGGGGCGCCGCCCCGGTGAGACGCCTCAGGGGCGTGCCGGGGCCGGCTTCTCCTCGGCGACGATCCGCAGCGCCAGCGCCCTGACGGCTTCCAGCACGGCCCGGGAGGGCATCTGCGACAACGGGCCCCCCTCCGCCCGCAGCGCCGTGACGAGCATGGTCGTGCTGATCAGCGTGCGGACCGCGAGCGCCTGCGCGGCGTGCCGGGCCTTGGCGGCCCGGGGGCTGCGGGTGGTGCCCTCGGGCAGGTAGTCGTAGCCCCGCTGGATGTGACGCTGCTCGAACTCGTCGCGCAGGGCCTTGACGCTGCCGCTCGCGGAGGCGAACTGCACCTGATAGAGGCGGGCCTCGTCGGGGTTCCGCTCCACCCACTCCCATACGGCGTCGATGACGCGCAGCAGACCCTCCGCATCGCCCGGCTCGGACTCCGGCCGGGCGGCCTCCACGACCGCGTTCAGCTGGTCGAAGACGCGGCGCATGGCGAGTTCGAGCAGCTCCTCCTTGCCGTCGAAGTGGTAGTAGACGGCCGTGGGCACCACCTGGGCCTCGGCCGCGATGTCCTGGATGCTGGTCTCCGCGAAACCGTTGCGGCCGAACACCCGCACGGCGGCGGTGATGATGTGCTGCCGTCGCGAGGGGCGGTGGGCGGGCTGCTTGCCGTTCTTCGTGGTGGCCATCGTGCTCCCCTGGCGACTGCCGTGGACCGCTTCCGCCGATCCTCTGTACTGACCATGTTATCCAGTAACTCCGACCGGCGGGCGGCGGAATTGTTGCTGAACATGGGCCTCCGGAGCATCCAGGTCCCGGCATACTTGACATCATGACGACATCCGGGACCCGCGCCGCCCACCGTCCCTCGCGCAAGCAGTGGGTGATCGAGGCAGCCACGGAGCTGTTCGCGACCCAGTCGCCGGACGAGGTGACGGTGGCCGACATCGCCGCCCGTGCGGAGATGACCTCGGCCGCGGTGTACTACCACTTCTCCTCCAAGGACCAGGTCCTGGCGGAGGGGATGCGGGTGTTCGCCGCCGCCCTGCGCGAGGAGCTGCGGGCACTCACCGAGGCCCACGAGCCCGGCACGGACATCGGGCCGACCGTCACCACGCTGCTGGCGTGGCTGGGCGAGCAGCGGTCCGCCGCCACCGTGTTCTTCGTGTCGTCGGCCGGTATGAGCCAGGAGGCGGAGGCGCTGCGCCAGCAGAGCCGCGCGGACCTGCTGGCCGAACTGGTACGGCTGATCCACAAGGCCCGTACGTCGGCCTCCGAGCCGGAGGCGGCGGTGATCGGCCTGGGCCTGCTGGCGCTGCTGGAGACCGCGGCGATCTCGCAGGTCCGGGGCGACGACGTGTACCGGTCGCTCGGGCACCGCTCGTTCGTCCGCGAGGTCGGCGACCTCGCGGAGCGGATCGCGGACCCGGCGGCGGCCGAAC
>NZ_JBHVDD010000079.1:0-49149 GCF_042802995.1 Streptomyces sp. NPDC057438 | reverse complement strand
CCCCGCTTCGCCTGGGCGAAGCGGGGCTCTCGTCATGGAGCGCCGGGCAGGCCTTGCACCTGCATTTCCCCGCAGGAAGCGGGGCGTCTTTCCTTGGACCACCAACGCATTGAGTACTACCGGGCGTTTCCGTTTCCGGTGAGCGGCTCGTGATCAACTATAGCGGATCCTCGGGGGCGTTGCACCTCGGAGATCCGCCGGTCAGAGCAAGTGCGCCTGGGGGGCGTACTCGACGACCAGGTGCTTGGCGTTGTGCTCGCCGAAGGCCGCGTGGAGGATCGGTTCGGCCGTGGCGGGGTCGTCGACGCCGATGACGATGTGGCCGGTGCCGTCGAGGCCGACCTCGCGCAGGTCGAAGGTCCCGTCCCAGCGGGTCATGTCCTCGCTGATCCGGTCGAGGAGGACGGTGAGGTCCCGTTCGTTGATGTCGTGGTCGTGGATGCGGAGGGTCACGCCCCGCTCGGCCGCGTCGCAGGCGGCCTTGTCGAAGGCGGCGGAGGGGATGCGGTAGAGGTCAGCGGTCGCCGTGTCCTCGTCGACGACCAGTCCCGCGTAGGCGTCGGCGTGGGTTCCGGTCGCCAGCTTCTCCAGGCGGGTGAGGGTCCGCTCCAGCGGGGTCTCGTCCACGGTGTCGGCCCCGGCCCGCTCGGTGAAGCTGCCCTCCGGGCGGGTGCCGTGGCAGGTGGTCGTGGCGGCCGGTGCGGCTGCCACGGTCTGCGCGCCGGCCGTCGAGCCCTGGAGTCCGCCGAGAGCCAGTACGGCGATGGCCACGGCCGCGATCGTGCCGGGCCTGGCGGATGTGCGCTCGGCCATGTGTCCCTCCGGTTCTTCGCTCCAGGCGCGGTCGCCCGGGTGGGCGGGGCCGCGATCGGTACTGAGACGCCGGAGGAGGGCGCGGCGTTCGGCCCGTGGGCCGGAGATTTCACGCCCTAGCCGTGCCCTAGCCGTTCTCACCCCTTTCGTCGTGTTCTCAGGGTCGCGCGGGGGTTGCGCACACTGAGCCTCACCCGTCTCTGTGGGCTGCGGGCGGCCGGGGTCAGGCGCCAGTATCCGTACGGGTTGTGGAAGAAGTCGTCGTCCTCGAAGCGTTCGCATTCCACACGGTTCATGATCCAGCGCGGGGCGTCCTGGGTGACGCGGAAGCCCTCGCCGTCCTGGACTCCGTGCTCCGGCTGTTCGGTCAGCAGGTAGTACGACGCGATCTCCATGGTGGTCATCCAGTCGAGCATCAGCTTCGGCTCGGGCACCCCGGTGGTCCCGGGGGCCAGCTCCACGTCGGCCTCGCCCAGGAGGTGCATGCCGCAGCTGTAGTAGACCTCCCCGTCGTAGATCACCGGCGCGACCCAGGCCCGGACGAGGGCGAGGGCCAGGTCGTCCACGGTCTCGGCGGCCGCCGCCTCGCTCGCCAGGGCCAGCCACCGGTCGCGCCCGCAGGCCACCCCGCTGGACTCGTTCTTCACCGCGGTGACCCCGTTGGCCAGCAGGGCCGCGGTGACGGCCAGCGTGCGGCGGGACACGTCGAGGCCGGTGGCCTGGGAGATCGGCGGCGACAGGACGTAGACGACCGAGTCGTGTGCGTCCACCGCGGCCCAGTCGCTCTCGCCGAACCCGTCCTCGCCGGTGACCTGGCGGGATTCGAGCGCGGCGTCGAAACACTCCCGCATCCGAGGGTCCGGCTCCCGCTGGAACTCGTCGAGTTCGAAGCCCCCGCCGCCGGCCTCCTCGACCACGCGGCCGAGGACGTCGAGATCCAGGCCCACGCCGATCGCACACAGCACGTGCCTGGGCGTCACACCGTACGCCGGGACCACGAAGCGCGTGCCCTCGATGAGGTGTCCTTGCCATGCTCTGCTCATCCGCACAGCATCGCAGATGCGCGCACGATGCCAGGACCCGCCGGGCCCCAACACGCTTGCCGGACAAGCCCGTTCGCGCGGCGACCCGCGCCCCCGGGAGACAGGGGCGCGGGGGACCGCAGGTCACACCGGGCGGGACGGTCGTCTCAGTAGCCGACCCGGAACGTCGCGTCCGCCCTCTCCGTCGCCGTCGAGATCGGGTCGATGCGGAGCACGTAGTTGCTGTGGCGGATGTAGCGGGTCGGGTTGTTGTACGAGCGGAAGGACGACCACGTCGAGTCCGCGAGCCCGGCGACCCGGGTGAACGTGGCGTCGGCGGCGAAGGTCGGCGTGCCGTCGTTCACGTCGAGCCGGAGGTTGTAGCTGTAGTGCCGGAGGTAGCGGGTGGGGTGGCTGACCGACTGGAAGGAGACCGCGGAGGCGTCCGCCAGGCCCGGGACCAGCTTCCACTGCGAGTCGGTGAAGGGGTCGAAGGGGTACGCGTCGATCCGGCCCACGTAGTTGCTGTGGCGGACGTAGCGGGACGGGAAGTTGTACGACTTGAGGCGGTTCCAGGCGGGCGCGCCCCACTTGGCCAGCAGGTTGGTGTACTCGGCCGAGGTGATCGGGTGGATGCCGCAGTGCTTGGAGTTGAGCGGCTGGGTGTAGAGCCGCTGGTCGAGGGCGGTCCAGGTGCCGGCGGCGAGGTCACTGGACTGCCAGGCGTAGAAGACGCCGTTGGGGGTGTAGGTGTCTCCCCACAGGTACCAGGTGTTGGAGGTCAGGGACTTCACCACCGTGGGGGCCTCGGTGCCGCCGTGGGAGGCCGCCGTGCTGAACGGGGTGAAGCTGCCGGGGTCCAGGGTCGTCGAGCGGGCGCCCACCAGGGTCTGGTTGACCTTGTAGTAGAGGTAGTTGACGCCGTTGACGCCGACCGTGAGGTTGCCGTCGATGATGTCGTAGCCGGGGTCGAAGAAGACCTGGGGGCTGGACGTCGTGACGAAGTCGGTGGTGTAGCTGACCATGATGACGTTGTGGCCGCTGCTGTTCACCGAGGAGTAGAGGATGCCGTACCGGCCGCGCGAGGCGTCCCAGTAGGCCTCCGGGGCCCAGCTGTGGGTGTTGGTCATGTCGTGCAGCTTCACGCGCCGGTAGCCGGTGAAGGTCCGCAGGTCGGCCGAGTCCCAGACGTGGATGTAGGTGCTGTTGTAGTTCCAGTCGGTGCCCTTGAGGTCCGTCGCCAGGACGACGAACGTCCCGTCCTGCTTGCGCAGCAGGAACGGGTCGCGCAGCCCGCCGGCGCCCTGGGTCGGGGTGACCAGGGGCGCGTTCTGGTTCAGCGGGGTCCAGTTGAGTCCGTCCTGGCTGACGGCCAGGTGCAGGCCGTAGTCGGCCTCCAGCATGGTGGTGGACTCGGTGAAGTAGACCATCGCGTACGCCGAGTCGGCGGCGTGGGCGGTGCCCGCGCCGAGGGTCAGCGCGCCCGTCGCGGCCAGGGGGACGGTGGCCGCCATGCCGAGGAAGAGGCGGCGCGAGGGGCCCTGCGGGCCCGGTCCGTGCGGGGTGTCGCTCATGTCCGGCTCCACTTCTGGTTGTTCTGGCCGTTGCAGGACCACAGGACGAGCTTCGTGCCGTTGGCGGTCGCCGCGTTGTAGGCGTCCAGGCAGAGACCGGAGTGGACGTTGACGATCGTGCCGTCCGCGTTCACGTTCCACTGCTGGTTGGTGCCGCCGTGGCAGTCCCAGATGACCACACGGGTGCCGTTGGAGGTGCCCCTGTCCCAGGCGTCCAGGCACTTGTTGCCGTACACCACGAGTTCCTTGCGGGAGGTGTGCTGCCAGACCTGGTTCCGGCCGCCGGAGCAGTCCCACAGCTGGGCGTCGGTGCCGTTGGTGATCGTGTTGTTGTCGATGTCGGCGCAGCGGCCGGAGCCCGTGCCGGTGATCAGGGTGCCGTTGGTGCCCGGCAGCGGCCGTACGACGATGCCTTCGAGGGTCGGGGCGCCGGAGAACGTGATCGTGTTGGCGCTGCCCTTCGTCAGTGACATGGCGACGGAGATGGTGCCGGGGGAGGAGCCGGTCGGCGGGAAGGAGACCTTCGTGGAGGTCTGGCCGTTGACGGTGAGGGTGCCGACGCGGGCCGAGGAGGTGTTGTTGGTGTAGGAGACGTCGACCGTCTTCAGGCCGGTGTTGCCGGCGACCACACCGGAGAAGCTCGCGGTGCCGGTGTACGCGCTCGACGCCTGCTCGGTGCCGCCCTTGACCGTGAGCATCACGGAGGCGCCCGCCGGGACGCTGGTGGTGTAGCTCGTGCCGGGTGTGCCGACGTCGCTGTGGCTCCACAGGTCACGGACGGTCGCGGGGGCGTTCGTCAGGCCCAGGTCGGACCAGCGGACGGTCATGTTCTGCGGGGTGGAGGTGCGGTTGAGCAGGACGACCGCGCGGTTGCCGGTTCCGGAGAGGACCTTGCCGTGGACCTGGAGGCCGGTGGTGTCCTCGGCGACCTTGACGCCCTGCTGGCCGCGGGGGTCCTGGTCGACGGCGATGACCTCGGGGTTCTTGAGGATGTTCGCCGTGGCGGTGGACATGGTGGAGAGGTCGTTGCCCGCGAGCAGCGGGGCGCCGGAGACCGCCCACAGGTTCATGTGGGTGCGGTCCTGGGCGGCGGTGAGGCCCATGCCGATCATCAGCATGTCGGGGTCGTTGTAGTAGCCGGTGTGCTGGGCGGTGGGATGCACGTTCCGGTCGTAGTTGGTCAGCATGCCCGCGTACGTCAGGCCCTGGCCGTGGTAGAAGATGTCCGTGTTCGTCCGCCACATCGGGCCCATGCCCGGCGCCCAGTTCCAGGGGTTGGAGTAGCCCCAGTTGCACAGGGAGAGGGTGAGGGGGCGGCCCGTGGTGGCGGTCGCGGTGGCCACGGCGTCGCTGATCGCCTGGTAGGTCGTCTTCGGGTCGAGGCCCTCGGCGTCGCCGCCGCACCAGTCGACCTTCACGAAGTCGAAGCCCCACTTCGAGAACTGCGTCATGTCCTGGACGTAGTGGCCCTCGCTGCCGCTGCCGGGCGCGGCGGGGCGGCCGGTGGGGAAGTAGTAGCCGCAGCCGTCCTTGCCGGCGTCGGTGTAGATGCCCGCCTTCAGGCCCTTGCCGTGGATGTAGTCGGCGATGGCCTTCATGCCGCCGGGCCACTCGGCCTCGTCGACGGTGATGTTGCCCGCGCTGTCGCGGGTGCCCTGCCACCAGCCCTCGTCGATGTTGATGTACTCGTAGCCGGCCTCGGGCAGCCCGGCGGCGACGAACGCGTCCACCTGCCGCTTGATGACGTCGTAGTCGACCTTCGCGGCGAAGGCGTTCCAGGAGGCCCAGCCCATCGGGGCTTCGGGTACCGGTATGTGACGGTCCGTCACCGCGACTGGCGCGGTTTGGAGTTCGGCTGCGGGGGCGCTCATGTGGGTGGTGCCGGTGGGCGGCTGGGCGAAGAGAAGGGCGGCCGCCGCGGTTGTCGCCAGGGCGAGGGACCGTATGAGCGTGGTTCTGCAACGGCGCCTGAAATCACGGGAGTTGGCGCGGACAGGGGGGTGCATTCGGCTCCTTCGATGAATATCCGGGGGTCGATATCTCGAACAAGGATCGGCTCGCCGAACATTTCGGCTGGCCGAAAGTAGGGCCGGGAGAGACGGAAGTCAACGGGTGCGGCACAGGTGGTTTTTGAACCGGTCACAACGTGACGGTGCCGGGCCTCTCGGGGCCCGGCGCCGCGCTCGGGCGGTCGTGTTGCGTGAGGGGAGCACGGGCTCGCCCGGCCTCGGGAAGGGCGGTCGGGCCCAGGAGGCGTTCGGCCTGGTCAGGGATTGTGACCGGTCACCTTCGCCGTCCACCGGACGAAATCGGCCGCGTCCTCGTTCGCCGTGGCCGTCGTCCCGGTGCAGGGCGGTGCGCGCGTCGCCGCCCGGATTCGCCGGCATGGCCGCCGACTCGCGGACTCGCCGACTTGCCGTCGCGCCGTGCGCTCGCGCCGCCCTCGCGGCGGTGGGCCGTGGAGGGTGAGGTGGCGGGCCGCCCTGGCGGCGGACCAGGTGCTCTGCGGATACGGATGCGGATGCGGCTCGGCAGGTGGGTCGGCCGGTCCGTGTCCGGGGGTGTGGTGCGGTGCCTGGTGGTCGACGGCTCCGGAACGTCCGCAGCAGGGACTCGCCGGGGCTTCGTACGGTCGGCGTGCCGGGACCCTGGGCGTGGGGGCGGTGCGGGTGGGCCCGCCGCCGTGCGCACGCGAAGGTCCCGCCTCACGGGGAGACGGGACCTTCGGGCCGGTCGTGTCGGCGGTGCGGTCGTTGCCGGTGGGTTCGGTCACCGGTGCCGACGGGTCACTTGGCCGCCGTGGGCCTCCTCGATGCCGCCGTCGCCCCAGCCACGTCCGACAGCGGGCGCAGCCGGTACGTGTACGCGTAGTCGCGGTTGGCGAAGAGTTTGTACTCGTCGTGGGTGTGGGCGCCCCAGCTGTTGTCGCCGCCGACTCCCATCTGGCGGTGGTTGACGCGCAGGACGGGGGTGTCCCGGGGGGTGAGGTGGTAGTCGTGGCGCAGGCCCGTCGACAGGTCCTCCGGGGTGAAGTACGAGGCGTTGATCTCGATCAGCGCGTCGCCCGAGACCAGCAGACCCTGGCCGTCGCGGTCGGTGACGGCGGCCCAGCGGACGTCGGTCTTGTTGCCGTTCTCCTGGGGGCGGATGTAGCCCGACCACTGGTCGGCGATGTCACCGGAGTAGAGACCCACGTCGGTGCCGTTGTTGCGGTCCCAGTGGTTCTCCTCGGGGCCGCGGCCGTAGTAGTGCAGGCGCTCCAAGCGGCGGTTGAGCAGGAACAGGGTGCCCACCTCCGGGATGTACGGGAGGGAGGAGGCACCCGGGTGCAGGGTGTTGTCGACCTTGATCTCGGCGTTGCCGAACACCGTGTAGGTGGTGGTGTAGGTGGACTCGGTGGTCGTCGGGAGTGTGCCGCTGACCTTGATCTCCACGGCCCGCTCACCGAGCGCGCGCACGGTCACGCCCGTGACCTTGCGGTTCGTGCCCGCGTCCCGCCAGGTCTGGTTGCGGGTGTGCTGTCCGTTGCCGTGGTCGTTGTCGGTGGGGGCCCGCCAGAAGTTGGGCACCGGGCCGGAGGAGATCAGCCGGTTGCCGCCCGCCTTGTACGAGGTGATCGTGCCGCTCGCCTTGTCGACGGTGACGGAGAAGCGGCCCGGGTAGCCCTTGCCGGTCACCGTGACGGCCTCGTCGCTCTCCTCGTACTTCAGCTCCGGGACGTCCGCCAGGGGGACGGGTGTCACCGCCGGGCTGCCCGCGTCCACGGACAGCTGCTCCCGGGCCACCTCGAAGCCCGCCTCGGCCCAGGGGGCGGCGTCCTTGGTGGTGAAGGACAGTTCGAGGAAGTACTCGGTGCCGGGGGCGGGGGAGGCGGGGAGGTCGAAGGGGACGGTGATGTCCTTGCTGGACAGGGGGCCGACGTCCAGCTGGTCGCGGGTGAGGCGGCCCTCCTGGATCTTCCTGCCGTCGGCCACCAGGGTCCAACCGCCGTCCAGCTCGCGGAGGTTGGTGAAGAGGTACTCGTTGGTGAGCGTGACCTTCTTCGAGGTCAGGGCGGTGCCGGTGGCCGGCTTCGCGTGCACGGCCTGGTAGATGCGCTTGACCTCGGCCGCCTTGCCGGTGTGGCTCCGGTCGGCCTTGATGATGCCGTCCGCGACGAAGGCGCCGTCGTTGGGGTTGTCGCCCCAGTCACCGCCGTACGCGAGGAACGAACGGTCCTTCGCCCGGCTCTCCTCCACCGGGACCGTCGCCGCGTCGAACCAGAAGCGCACCCCGGCGTCACCGGCGCCACGCCCCGTGGAGGCCAGCTCGGAGCCGCTCAGGGCGCGGGCGTACACACGCGCCCGCCGGATCGTGCCGCTGAGCTCGCGTGTCGGGTTGTCCGTGTCGGTGCCGAGCGCGAGCGGGGCCACGTTCACGCTGGGCCGCCGGGTCGTGGTGCGGGTCGCCTTCACCTCGCCGTCGACGTGGAGGGTGAGGGACCCGGAACCGGCGTCGAAGACACCGGCGACATGGTGCTCCCGGCCGGTCCAGCCGTCGGCCGGGAGCCCCCAGCTGACACTGGCCCACTGGCCGCCGCCGTAGATGAAGAACTCGATGTTCTTCTCGCTCTGCTTCAGCGCGTAGTGGGTGTCGCCCTTGGCGATGATCGGCTGGTGACCGCCGGTGACGTGCGGGGTGAACCACGCCTCCAGCGTCAGGGAGCCGGTGAGGTCCAGAGCCGGGTCGCGGGTGAAGCCCGTGGCGCCGGACAGGCCCTTGTCGCGGCTGAACGTTCCTGCGGCGGTGAGCAGTTGGCCCTGCAGCTTGCTCGGGCCCTCGTCGGTGAAGACCTTCAGCCGCGGGATCGGCCAGGTCAGCGACTGGTCGGCGAAGTCCCAGATCCAGCCGCCCTGGAGGACGGGGTAGCGCCGGACGAGGTCCCAGTACTTCTTGAAGTTGCCGGTCGAGTTCCCCATGGAGTGCGAGTACTCGATCATCACGTACGGCCGGGTGTCCGAGGTGTCCTTCGCCCGCTGCTCGACCCGCTGCGGGCTGTCGTACATCTCCGACCGTATCTGGCTGATCGTCGGCCGGTCGTCGCCCTCGTACTGGATGACACGGGTCTTGTCGTACGACTCGATCCAGTCGCGCATGGCGACGAAGGAGGAGCCGCCGCCCGCCTCGTTGCCGAGGGACCAGATGACGACGGAGGCATGGTTCTTGTCGCGGTGCACCATGTTCCGGGCGCGGGCCACGCAGGCCTTGGTCCAGTCGGGGTCGTTCCCGGGGAAGCGGTCCCGGATGCCGTGCGTCTCCAGGTTCGTCTCGTCGACGAGGTAGAGGCCGTACTCGTCCGCCAGCTCGTACCAGAGCGGGTTGTTGGGGTAGTGCGAGGTGCGGACGGAGTTGATGTTGAGGCGCTTGATGATGCGCATGTCCTGGACCAGGTCGGCGCGGGTGAGCGCCATGCCCCGGTCGGGGTGCATCTCGTGGCGGTTGGTGCCCCGCAGGGAGACCGGCCTGCCGTTGATGCGCATCAGCCCGTCCTTGAGCGCGAACTCGCGCAGGCCGACGCGGTGGGAGAGGGTCTCGACGACCTTGCCCGCCGGGTCGCGCAGCTGCAGCACGGCCGTGTAGAGGGTCGGGTGCTCGGCGGACCAGAGCTCGGGGGAGGGGACGGCCTTGGCGGCCCGGACGGTCACGTCCTCACCGACCGCGGAGGCGGCGACGGTGACGGACTGGACGAGGGGGCGGGACCAGACGGCGTGTCCGCCCGCGTCGTAGAGCTGCGTCTCGACGGAGTACGCGCCCTCGTGCCCGGCCTCGTAGGCGCGCACGCTCGCGGTGACGGCCAGCTCGGCGGTGGTGTAGCCGTCGGCGAGCGGGGTGTCCAGCTTGAAGTCGCGCAGGTGCACGGCCGGGGTGGAGTAGAGGTAGACCGAGCGGAAGATCCCGCTCAGCCGGATCATGTCCTGGTCCTCCAGCCAGTCGCCGTCCGAGTACCGGTAGACCTCGACGGCGATCTGGTTCGACCCCGGCTTCAGGTGCTGGGTGATGTCGTACTCGGCCGGGTCGTACGAGTCCTCGTGGTAGCCGACGAGTTCGCCGTTGATCCACACGTAGTGGGCCGACTTGACGCCCTCGAAGTGCAGGAAGGTGCGGCGGTCGCCGGCCGTCCAGTCCTTGGGGAGGTTGAAGGAACGGCGGTACTGGCCCACGGGGTTGTAGCGGGTCGGCGCGTTCGGCGGCTGCGCCTCCTCGCCGAGGCCGTTGGGGCCCCACCAGGGGTAGGTGATGTTGATGTAGATGGGGAAGTCGTAGCCGTGCAGCTGCCAGTTGGACGGCACCGGGATGGTGTCCCAGTCGCTGTCGTCGACGTCGGTCCTGTAGAAGTCCTCGTCCCGGTCGCCGGGCCTGTCGACGTACGCGAACCGCCACTTGCCGTCGAGGCTCAGCCGGTACGGGGAGCGGGTGCGGTCGCCGGCCAGGGCCTGTCTGACGTCCGCGTACGGCATGAGGGTGGTGTGCGGCGGTTCGGCACCGACCTGGAAGAGCGCCATGCTGCCGGACCACTCGGGGGTGCCGTCGGCCTTCGGCGCAAGGAGGGGGGCCGCGTGGGCGGCGCCGCCCGAGAGGGCCACGGCGCCGAGGAGGGCGGCGCTGCCCTCCAGCAGACGGCGGCGGCTCATGACGGGGCGGGCGGCGGGGGTACCTGTGTGCGGGTGCTGGTCTGGCATGTACCGGGGCCTTCCTCGACGACATTGGGGAGTGCACGTGCTGAGGAGCGTCGGATGGTGTCCGAAGTTGTTGAAAAACCGCGCCCACCCTAGGACTTCGAACAGAACGGGAGCAATGAATCTGTCGCACTTTGTGCGGTCGTGAGGGTGCGGGGCGGGTGCGGGGGCGGGGGCGGTGTGACAGCGCGAGGGTGACGGCCACGTGGGTGCGTGCGCTGGTGTTGCCCGGCCCGGACCCCTCCCGCCGCTTACGGTGCCCCCATGGCGGTGGGTGTGGTGTGGGCGTTGTGCGCGGCGGTGTGCATGGGGACGGCGACCGTGCTGCAGGCGCTGGGCGCCCGGCGGGCGGCGCGACGCGAAGACGTGCGGGGCCGGGGCCGGACCGTGGTGGAGGTGCTGCGCGGCTGGCCCTTCCTCGCCGGGGCGGGCCTGGACACGGCGGGCTTCGCCGCGCAGGTGGTGGCGTTGCGGCTGGTGCCGTTGTTCCTGGTGGAGGCGGCGGTGGCCGCCTCGCTGGCGGTCACGGCGGTGGGCGGCACGCTCGTACTGGGGCTGCGGCTGCGGCGGGCCGAGTGGGGTGCGGTGGCCGTGGTGTGCCTGGGCCTCGCGACGCTCGCGGTGTCCGCCGGGCGCACGGGCGACGGCCACGGCGACACCGGGCTGCGGGTCGCGGTGCTCGTGGCGTCGGTGCTGGTGGTGGCGGGCGGGTGGGTCCTGGGCGGCCGGCTGCGGCGGGGCCGGGCCGTCGTGCTGGGCGCGGCGGCGGGCCTGAGTTTCGGCCTCACCGCGATCGCCGTACGTCTGCTGCCGGACGCGACCGTCCCGGCGATTCTGGCCCAGCCGTCCGCGTACGCCGTCGTCGTCTCCGGTCTCGGCGGCTACCTCCTCCTCGTCCAGGCCCTCCAGTCGGGCTCGGTGACGGCGGCCACGGCGGCGATGGTCATCTGCGAGACCGTCTGGCCGGGCGCCTTCGGGGTGGCCTGCCTCGGCGACTCGACACGGGACGGGTACGGGTGGCTGGCGGTGATCGGGTTCGTGGGGTGTGTGGGGGGCGGGGTGGCACTGGCGCGGTTCGGGGAGGCGGGGGAGGCGGGGGGCGGGGGAGGGGCTGTGCGCTGATCCGGAGAAGCGGTGGGGTGAGGGCGAGCTGTCCGGCAGCCATGGGGGTGGTCCGTGCCGGTCCATGGGGGTGATCCGTGGCGCCGGTCCACGGGGGGCGGTTCCGCTCGCGAGCGGGCGGGGTGCGCCGACCGGCACTCCGTCGACGTCTACACCACCATGCTGGACGGCGCCGGAGCCCCGCAGCGCGCTCCCGACTGCGGCCGCTCCTTCCACCAGGGCGGCAACTGCTCACGCTGTCCCGGCGGCGCCGCCCGCCACTACGACCAGTCCCTCTGGCTCACCGAGGGCTTCGGCGGCGGTGCCGGCGGTGACCGGGGGCAGCGCATGGGCCGCTCCTCCTTCACCGGCGCCCTCGGCCAGGACGACATCCACATCTACCTCCATGAGGTCGGCCACACCTTCGGCCTCGACGACTTCTACGACTGGTCCCCCACCGGCCAGTGCTGCTTCCTGATGAAGGCCGGCAGCGCCACCCAGATCACCGAGTTCGACCCGTGGATGTTCCGCGACGTCTGGCGTCACATGAAGTCCCGTTACGGCCTCTGCCCCCCTCCCGTCACCGACGTACGCGGGGCCGTGACAGATGTCATGGCCCCGCTGTGAAGCCGCTCGTCCACGGGAACGATGCGGCGCGCACCGGCTGCTCGTGACAATCGCTGTACAGGGCACGGGAGTTGACCACCCGGGCCTTGCGGAAGCCGGACGTGCCGGGGTCGGGCGCGTCGGCGTCGTCACGAACGCCGGAAACGAGGGAAACACCGTGCGCATCACCCATCTCGCCGGGGCGGCTCTGGGCACCACACTCCTGCTTCTCACGGCGGTACCGGCCGCCTCGGCCGTCCCCGCGGCGAGCAGCACCGCCGACGGCACCGCTCCCGGGTCGGGCAGGCTGGACCGGGCCGAACTGCGCGGCACGCTCGCCGCGATCCACGAGGCCGGGATGTACGGCACGTACTCCTCGGTGCGCGACGGCCGCGAGCGCTGGACCGGCGCGTCGGGGACGGCCGACGTGGACACGGGGCGCAAGGTCACCCCCAACATGCGGCACCGCGTCGGCAGCATCAGCAAGACGTTCACGGCGGTGGCGGTCATGCAGCAGGTGGAGCGGGGCCGGATCCGCCTCGACGCCCCCGTCACGCGCTACGTCCCCGAGCTGTTCAGGGGGACCGGCACCGACGCGAACGCCCGGGAGCGCGGTGACGCCATCACCGTACGCATGCTGCTCAACCACACCAGCCACATCGGCGACTACGTCCTCGGTGCCTTCCCCTCCCTCGCGCAGGGCTCCACCAGCAGCCTCGACGAGGGCCGCTTCCGCTCGATCAGCCCCCGGGAACTGGTCCGCCTCGGTCTCGCCGCCCCCGCCACCGGCAGCCCCGGCGCACAGCCCGGCTCGTACGCCAACACCAACTACGTCATCGCCGGACTGATCCTGGAGAAGGTCACCGGCCAGAAGGCGTCGACGTACATCACCCGGCATGTCATCGACCGGGCAGGGCTGAACCACACCTCGTTCCCGCGCACCCCGTACCTCAAGGGGCCGCACGCCCGGATGTACGAGTCGTTCTACGGGCTGATCGACCCGCCCCGCGACTACAGCGTCTACGACATGTCCTGGTCCGCCGGCGCGATCGTCTCCACGACCGATGACCTCAACCGTTTCTACCGCGAGCTGCTGACCGGCGGCCTCGTCGGCCGGGCGTCCCTCGCGGAGATGCGGCGCACGGTCCCGGTACTGGTCGGCCCGGACTCCGCCATCGACTACGGCCTCGGCATCTACGCCCTCGACCTCCCCGGCTGCGGGCGTTTCTGGGGCCACGACGGCGGGGTCTTCGGCGCCGGCACCATCAGCTTCACGGGCGCGGACGGCAAGCGGCAGCTCTCCATGGGCTACAACCTGATGAAGTACCAGCGTCTCAACGAGGAAGGTACGGAGCTGGAGCCGAGCCCGATCGACGAGGCGATCATCATCCACCTGGTGAAGGGGCTGTGCCCGTCCCTGGACACGGGCCCGGGCTCCGGGGCGGCGCTGAAGTCCGGGATCGCGGCGGCGGACGCGCGGCGGTTCCTGCCGAACGGGCTGCCGGACGTGGGCCTGTCCACCGGGAGCGGCCCGATGGCCCCGATCCGTCTCGTGGCCCCGAATCCCTGAATCGTCGGCCGCGGTGGGTAGGACGCTTCCGTCACCGCCCGCACGTCCTGGGAGAGCAGCGTCTTGTCCACTTTCGTCATCTTCGACCTGGAGTTCACGACCTGGCCGGGGGCCATGGAACAGCACTGGTCGGCCCCCGGCCAGCTGCGGGAGATCGTGCAGATCGGCGCACTGCGGCTGAACGCGCAGTACGCGGTCGTCGACTCGTACGACACGCTGGTCCGGCCGGTGGTGAACCCGGTCCTCTCCCCGCACTTCACCGCCCTCACCGGTATCGGGCAGGGGGCGGTCGACCGGGACGGTCTCGCGCCGGCCCGGGCGCTGAGCGACTTCCTCGCCTTCTGCCAGGGACAGGCCGTCCTCTCCTACGGCAACGACATGGTCGTCGTCGGCGAGAACATCGGCTGGGCACGGGCCCGGGGCGAGGAGATCGGGCACAGCGCCCTCACCCCCGGCTTCGTCAACCTCCGCCCCTGGCTGAACGCCGTCGCCCCGACGACGGCGGGCGTCAACTCGGGCCGCCTGTGGCAGGCCCTGGGCCTCCCCCGGCCGGCCGTCCCGGGCGACGAACACTCGGCCCTCTTCGACTGCCACTCCATCGCGACGGCGCTGCGTCACCTGGCGGGGACGGGGACCGCACTGCCGGACGGCCTGCTCGCAGGGCCCTAGGTGGCTGATCGGCTCCCCGGCCGGTCGGCGAGGCGGTCCAGCTCCTCGCCGATCGTCTCGCGCAGCCCGTCGTGGCGCGGCGCGAGCGTGTGCCTCCCGTCGCTCCACCGCTCCCGCGGATACAGCCACACCGGCCTGCCGGTCAGCCTGGGCGGCTCCCACGCGTAGCGCGGCCACACATGCGCGTGCAGAAACGGGTCCTTGTTCCCGAGGATCTCCAGGTTGACCCGCCGGAACGCCGGATCCAGCCGTGCGCAGGCCCGCTCGACGGCCTCGCCCAGCCGGTCCATGTCGGCCAGGAACGCCGTCCGCCTCTCCGCCGGCAGCTCCGACAGCCGACCCACCGCCGGATCGTCCACGAGCAGCACGCAGTACCCGGGCAGGAACTGCGTGTCCCCGATCACCGCGAACCCGGCCGTGAGCCGGCGCAGCACGGTCGGGTTGCGGCCCCGGAGCGCGCTTCCGATCCGGTCCGCACGCCAGTCCTCCACAGGGGAACCCATGACGGGCGACCCTACAACCGCCCGCGAACACCGAGGAGTCCGTATGTCCGAGCGTCAGCGACGGTCCGAGCGTCAACACCTGTCCGAGGGCGAGGTACCCGCCGTCCGTGAACTCCGGCTGGTCGTCACGGCCGCCGACTACGACGCCGCACTGCACTTCTACCGGGATGTGCTGGGGCTTCCGGAGCGGGCCGCGTTCTCGTCCGACGGGGGGCGGGTGTCGATCCTCGAAGCGGGCCGGGCGACGCTGGAGATCACCGATCCGCGCCACGCGGAGTTCATCGACGAGGTGGAGGTCGGCCGCCGGGTGGCCGGGCAGATCCGGGTCGCCTTCCAGGTGGACGACTCCACCGAGGCGACGGCGAGGCTGGCGGCGGCCGGAGCCGAGGTGCTCGCCGAGCCGACCCGCACTCCCTGGAACTCCCTGAACGCCCGCCTCGAGGCGCCGGGGGCCCTCCAGCTGACCCTGTTCACCGAACTCGGCGACGGTGAGGGCGGGGAGGGGGACGGCGGCGGCGATGGGAGCTGAATCACCACCACCCGGCTTTGCATGATCATGCGTTAGCGTGCATAATCTTCCTATGTCCAAGGTCCTCACCTCTCTTCCGGCCGGCGAGCGCGTCGGCATCGCCTTCTCGGGCGGGCTCGACACCTCGGTCGCCGTCGCGTGGATGCGCGACAAGGGTGCTGTCCCCTGCACCTACACGGCTGACATCGGCCAGTACGACGAGCCCGACATCGCCTCGGTGCCCGGCCGCGCGAAGACCTACGGTGCCGAGATCGCGCGCCTGGTCGACTGCCGCGCCGCGCTGGTCGAGGAGGGCCTGGCCGCGCTGACCTGCGGCGCGTTCCACATCCGTTCCGGCGGGCGGGCGTACTTCAACACCACCCCGCTCGGCCGTGCCGTCACCGGCACGCTGCTGGTCCGGGCGATGATGGAGGACGACGTCCAGATCTGGGGCGACGGCTCGACCTTCAAGGGCAACGACATCGAGCGGTTCTACCGCTACGGCCTGCTGGCCAACCCGCACCTGCGGATCTACAAGCCCTGGCTGGACGCCGACTTCGTCACCGAGCTCGGCGGCCGCAAGGAGATGTCCGAGTGGCTGGTCGCGCACCAGCTGCCGTACCGGGACTCGACGGAGAAGGCGTACTCCACCGACGCCAACATCTGGGGCGCCACCCACGAGGCCAAGACCCTGGAGCACCTGGACACCGGCGTCGAGACCGTCGAGCCGATCATGGGCGTCCGGTTCTGGGACCCGTCGGTCGAGATCGCCACCGAGGACGTGACGATCGGCTTCGACCAGGGCCGCCCGGTCACCATCAACGGCAAGGAGTTCGCCTCCGCCGTCGACCTGGTGATGGAGGCCAACGCCATCGGCGGCCGCCACGGCCTCGGCATGTCCGACCAGATCGAGAACCGCATCATCGAGGCCAAGAGCCGCGGCATCTACGAGGCCCCCGGCATGGCCCTGCTGCACGCCGCGTACGAGCGTCTCGTCAACGCCATCCACAACGAGGACACCCTCGCCCAGTACCACTCCGAGGGCCGTCGCCTCGGCCGCCTGATGTACGAGGGCCGCTGGCTGGACCCGCAGGCCCTGATGATCCGGGAGTCCCTGCAGCGCTGGGTCGGCGCGGCCGTCACCGGTGAGGTCACCCTCCGGCTGCGGCGCGGCGAGGACTACTCGATCCTCGACACCACGGGCCCGGCGTTCTCGTACCACCCGGACAAGCTGTCCATGGAGCGCACCGAGGACTCGGCCTTCGGCCCGGTCGACCGGATCGGCCAGCTCACCATGCGCAACCTCGACATCGCCGACTCGCGCGCCAAGCTGGAGCAGTACGCCGGTCTCGGCCTGATCGGCACCGGCAGCCCCACCGTCGGTGCCTCCCAGGCCGCCGCCACCGGCCTGATCGGCACCATGCCGGAGCTGCCGCAGGGCGGCGCCGAGGCCATCGCCTCCCGCGGCGAGGTCTCGGAGGAGGACGCGCTGCTGGACCGCGCGGCGATGGAGTCCGGCACGGACTGACCGCCGGCCGGCAACGGTTCGCATCACGGCACAGGCCGGCTCGACGCCACCCGCGTCGAGCCGGCCTTCGCCGTTTCCCGGAAGGGTCAGGAGGTCCCGCGCCTGCCCAACGCGTCGACGATCCGGCCCGCCGTCAGCCCGATGTTGAACGAGGTGACGGAGGAGCGGGGGATGTGCGCGAGCGCCTCGATCTCGCCGAGCAGGCCGTCCGCGTCGCGCGGCAGCTCGCCGTACCCGTCCACGTACCGGCTGATCCCGCACAGGGCCTCGTACCGCACCGATTCCGACGGATCGTGGAGGTGGTCGAGCAGGATGCGCACGTCACCGTCCTCGTCCAGGAGGGAGACGACGGCCGCCCTGACCCCGTCGGACGGGTGGCCGATCAGCCGCCGTACAGCGGGAAGCGCCTCGGGGTACTCGCTCAGCGCGTTCCGGGTGTGGCGGAGGACCGCCTCGTCGGCCGTCAGGAGAGCGAGGAGCGCCTCGACCGTCGCGCGCCGCTGTCGGCGGAGCCGCCCGTGTCGCCCCAGTCCCTCCAGCCCTCGCAGCGCTCCCACCCGTATCCGCTCGTCGGGATCGCGCAGGAGCGGCAGCAGCAGCTCGGTGGTCCTCGGGTCCCCGCGCTCGCCCAGCGCCACGGCGGCGGCCACCCGGACCTCGGGATGACCGCGACCGGGCACCGGCTCGCTCCCGGGCCCGGGAGTCATGCGGACCGGCTCGCGCTGCCGAGGAGTACGCCCTTGCCCTCAACCTTGCTTGAGGTCCTACGGTCACCGCATGGCCCGCACGCGGTGAGGGCTCCGAGTGTCCCCCGCCCATCCGTTCCGAAGGGATTCCCATGACCCAGCAAATCTCCGACGCCGAACTCGCCGCACAGCCCGCCGCGTACTGGACCGGTGTCGCCCACGAGTCCCTCATCGCGTACACCCGGGCCCGGCAGGCCGAGAAGGGATATACCCAGCCCCAGTTCTGGCTGCTGCGCAACCTGTCGCCGAACGACCTCTCGCCCGACGGCGACGGGATGACCCTGCCCGAGCTGCGGGCGGCCATGGCCTCCTACCTCCGGCCCGAGGACGATCTGGCGGCGGAGTCCGAGGTGCTCCTGGAGCGAGACTGGCTGACCCGGGACGCCGACGACCGGCTGTGGCTCACGACGACGGGGGAGCAGGCCCGCGTCGACCTCGCGCGCAACGCTCCCGCGATCCGCGCCGCCCTCCACGAGGGCATCGACGACGCGGACTACGTCACCACACTGAAGGTGCTCCGGCGGCTGATCCGCAACGCGGGCGGGACGGTCGCCTGATCGCGCGCCCCCCGCGTCGTCCCGGCCCGGTTCTAGCAGTAGCCGTGCACCCTGCCGCCGGCTGGAGCGAGGTTGGGCCAGGGGCGCCCCGCTCTGTCGGAGGCGGCCGCCCGGAGGAGGTCGAGAAGAGTGCACCCCGGGTAGCCCTGGAAACTCGCGTAGGCGCCGCGGTGATAGCAGCTCCAGTAGCTCACGACGCGCCGTTGCGTGCGCGCGAAGAAGGCCGGGTTGTCCACGACGAACTGCCCGTACGCGAGGTGGCCGCGCGTACCGGGCGTGCTGAGGTCACGGAGCGCTTCGCGGATGACGACCAGGATCTCCACGACGTACTCGCCGGCCAGCTGCACGACGAACGGGACGACCCATGGGTCCGTGGAACCGACGATCTTCTCCAGATGGCGCTGCCTGACCACCCCGTCGCAGTGCCGTGAGTACAGGCAGTGCAGGAGTTGCCGTCGGCGCGGCGAAAGCGACGCCACCGCTTCGGCGGGCGGCTCGTCGTTGTAGAGGCGCCCGGGGATCGAGACCTGCCGGCCCGCCACCACGACGGAGAACGAGGCGAGCGGCTGGAGCCGGGCAGCTGGCATCACCGCCAGGACCGCCTCGGCGTCGCTCGCGAGTTCGGCCGGGAATGCCGTGACCAATGGATTGCCGCTGTCGGTTGGCGCCTGCACGCGCCGAGCCTAGCTCCGGTGCCCCGGTCGGGCGGCCGGTATGCGATGACCCGCCCGTCCACCCGGCGGCCGCAGCCGGCCGCATCCTAGAAGGGCCCTAGTCGCCCCCGTTGTTGCGGGAGGTGGAGTTCTTGTTCGCCTTGAGGGCGACCTCGCTCAGCACGTCGGTCGCCGTCGCCACGCCGCGGGCCCAGCGTGGGGCGTCGCCCCGGGCCGTCCAGTAGACGCAGACGACGCCGCCGACGGCGAGCAGCACGAGGACGGACAGGATGAGTACGAGCACGGTGGTCGGTCGCTCCCTGTGGTGTCGGGGGGCCGTTGCCGGGGTTCCGGGCGGCGGAGGGGTCCTTGTGCGCCGTCGTGTCGGCGCCGGTGGACTCCTCGGTCAGCTGTACGACAGAGGGGACGCGCGGGCGCGGGAGGAGGTTCCGTCGGTGACGGGTCCGGGGTGTCAGCGGCCCGGAGTACCTTTCGGGCATGGGCATCTACGTGGTGAGCGTCGGCAGGCGGGAGTGGTTCGAACAGGGGGAGGAGCCCGAGGACGGTTGGGGGCGGGTCGCTCTCGCGCTGAACGACGAACTGCGGCGGCGGGGGCTGCCGGCCTTCGAGTCGATGCCCGAGGAGACGGATTTCGTCCGGGGCTCGGGCCTGGCGTTCGAGGAGAAACTGGTCCCGCCGATGGACGGATTCGTCAGGCTGTGCGAGGCGCGTCTCACGCACGAGGAGACGGAGACCCTCTGCGGGTGGACGGTGCTGGTGCCCATGCAGCTGGAGGAGGACATCCGGCTGGACGGTGTCGGGTCCGCCTACACGGACTCGACCGTGGTCGCCGGCGCCCCCCGGGTGCTGGCGCTCGCCGAGCGTCTGGCGGCGGCCGTCGAACTGCCGCCCGAGACCCCGGCGATGTGCGACAACCTCGACCTGACGACGTGGTTCCTCGACGGCCCGGCGAAGGAACTGGCCGCCCGAAGGCCGGGCCCGTGGGCCGACGACCTCGACGCGGCCTTCTACGTGGCCCTGTACCTGCGCGCGGCCCAGCACGCCCTACGACGCGGCTGCCCCCTCGTCTACACCTGAGCGTCCGCACCTGAGCGTCCGTGCCTGTCCGTGGCCGGGCAACGCCGAGTCCGGTGTCATCCGCAGGGTCGACGACGCCGTGCACCGGTTCTACGCCTCGGTCGTGCCCCATCTCGACCGTCCGTCCGGCCGCCGGGCCCTCGCCGAGGGACGGAGTGTCACCGCCGGTCAACGCCTGGCCCGGGCACGTCTGGAGCGGTTCAGCACCGACATCGAACGCGTCAGCGGACGTTCCTGGCCACGCCCGATGGCCGACCAGCCCTGACGCGCACGGACAAGCGCCGACGAGCACGTCAGGCACGCGCCAGGGGCCGGGTGCCGGGCGGGGGTGAGCTCCCGCCCG
The DNA here is from genome assembly GCF_042802995.1 of Streptomyces sp. NPDC057438. Classification (NCBI taxonomy): domain Bacteria; kingdom Bacillati; phylum Actinomycetota; class Actinomycetes; order Kitasatosporales; family Streptomycetaceae; genus Streptomyces; species Streptomyces sp. NPDC057438. The sequence goes on along the minus strand of NZ_JBHVDD010000079.1, from coordinate 29,142 downwards.
GCGTACGTCAGTTCACGCACACGATCCCGAGCAGGCACAACCCCGAAGGGGACGTCGTCGCGGTGTCGGAACCCGAACCGTCCGCCGCGCCGGTGCCGCCGCCGGTGCCCGAGCCGTTGCCGTTGGCGTTGCCCGAGCCGGTGTCGCCGCTTCCCGTGTCCGCGCCGCTTCCCGTGCCCGTGCCCGTGCCCGTGTCCGCGCCCGTGCCGGTGTCCGCCGAGGAGCCGGGGGCGTCGGTGGCCGGGGGTGTCGTCGCCCTGTCCGTGGGGGTGTCGGTGTCGGTGGCCGTGCCGTCCGTGCCGGCGGAACCGGTGCGGGCGCGTTCGGCGGACGGTGTGGCCGACGCCGTGTGCGGGGCGTCGGGCTGGGCCGCGCGGGAGCCGGAGCGGTTCGCGGCGGAGCGGTCGCGCGAGGTGTCGCCCGACGGGGTCCACGGGGCGGGGGCGTCCGCGGTGCGCCGGGCGTCGTCGGTCTCCGAATCCGGCGTACGGCCGCGCTGCGAGCCCTGTTCCTCGACGGAGCCCAGGCTCTCGGCGTCCGGCGCCGTGGCCGCCTGGGTGCGGTCGGTGGACTGCCGGTCCATCCCCAGCACGGTCAGACCGCCGCCGACCAGCGCCACCGTGGTCGCGACCACGGCGCGGCGCTGGTTCTTCTTCCACCGGGCCAGCTGACGCCGCCGCGCGGCCCGCCCGCGCGAAGGCTCCGGAACGCCCTCCGTGTCGACATCGATGTCCGCGGCGACCTCGGCGGCCGCGTCCCCGGTGCCGGACGCGGGCCCGTCCGCCGGGAACCTCTTCGCCGGAAACCCGTCCGCCAGGAATCCCCCGGCCGGGAACCCCTCCACCGGACCACTGTGCGGGCCGTCGTCCGCCGCCCCGTAACCCCAGTCGGCCGCCGGGACCGTCACCGCCCCGGTCGCCGGGCCGGCCGGGGTGACACCGCTGTCGATCGTGGCCGGGGCGATGTCGGGCGCGTAGGCGCCGCAGCCGGGGCACACGAGGGCACCGTTGAGATGTCGGCGACATGAGGAGCAGTAGTCCATCGAGGTCTTCCTGTGTTGACATGCCGTCGACCCGCCGGGCCGCGGCCCGGCCACGTCACGTTCGCACGTGGGATCGAGCGGATCGAGTGGTCAGCAACGCTAACGAGGCATTCTCAGAGCTGTGTGCAGGCTGTGTGATGCTCCTGAGGGGATTCGCCACGGACTTGGAGCCGTTTCCGCAGGGACGCACCGGCATGTGTCCGACGCGTGCTCACCGCGCTTTTCGTCGAATTCCGCGGCAACAGGCAACCCCCGCACCTGATTTACCGGTCTCACAGGTTGCTCACAGGGCGGAGGGTTCGAGTCCGGTCGGCCGGGACGTGTTGGGGTGCGTCCGGGCGGCCGGCCGTCGTCCGTGGGTTGTCCAGTCCGATGCCACCGACCATGGCACTCGCAGACGAGGAACCGATGACCAGCCAGATGACCAGTCCGACGAACAGTTCGAACAGCTCGGGGAGCGAGGGGGCCGCGGAGGGGACGGCCGGCGGTGCCGGCCAGGACCGCCGCAGCCGCCTGAAGCGTCCCGGCCTCGCCGCCCTGGCGTCCCTCACCGTGGTGGCGGCCGTGGCCGGTGCCGCGCCCGGCGCAGGTGCCGCGCCCGCCGCGAAGCCCGGGACGCCGCAGATCAAGCTGATCGCCGCGTCGAAGTCCGTGACGCTCACCCGCTGGGAGGGGAACAGCGGCGTCAACCTCCAGCTCGGCACGTACCTCTCGGTCGACAACGCGCCCCTGGAGGTCCAGGTGACGCGGAAGTCGTACAAGGACCCGATCGTCGCCAAGCAGATCCTCCGCAACGGCAAGACCGTGAAGACGAGGACCCTGCCCGCCGGCACGGTCGACGACTTCTCCGGCCTGACCGGCTTCCTGGAGGTCTCGGTCAAGGACGCGACCGGCAAGCAGGTCGTGAAGACCAAGGGCAACTTCTGCCCGAACAACGCCTCGGGCCGGATCCGTCCGGACGCCCCCTCCACCAACCACTATCCGCAGAGCTGCTCCACCAACCCGTGGACGCTGGGCTCGGTGTGGGGTGTGGAGAAGGGCTGGGCCACCAACACCACCGGTTACGACTACGACACGATGGTGGACCTGCCCGTCGGTGAGTACACCGCCCAGGTGCGGGTGGCGAAGAAGTACCGCGACCTGTTCGGCATCCCCGACAACAAGCCGACCATCAAGGTGACGGTCCGCAAGGACGAGGAGGGAGGCGAGGGTCTGACCGCGTCGAAGTCCTCGTCGTCCCACCACGGCGGCCACGGCGGCCACTCCTCGCAGTCGGCCCCGGCCGGACAGCCGGCCCAGGACGGTCACCACTACGGCCCGCGCGGCGCCGACGCCCCCACCCCGCCCCAGCTCCCCTTCGCCCTCGTCGACCGGGGCATCGCCAAGCACCTGGGCGACGGCGCCGGCCACACCGACGGCTCCCGCATCGCGCCCGCGCTGAAGGCCAACGCCAAGCGGCCCACCGGCAAGGCGGGCGTCGCCAAGAGCGTTCCCAAGCCGGACCTGCGGTCGCTGCCCGCCTGGGACATCGCCATCACCGACGGCGAGGACGGCGACGTAGCCGGCAAGGACTACCTCGCCTTCAGCGCCAACGTCTGGAACGCGGGCCCCGCGCCCCTCGTCGTCGACGGCTTCCGCAAGCCCGGCGCCGACAAGATGGACGCCTACCAGTACTTCTACGACGCCAAGGGCAAGCAGATCGGCTACACCCCCACCGGCACCATGGAGTGGGACCCGCGCGAGGGCCACGAGCACTGGCACTTCACGGACTTCGCCAGCTACCGCCTGCTCAGCGCGGACCAGTCCAAGCAGGTCCGCTCCGGCAAGGAGGCGTTCTGCCTGGCCAACACCGACGCCATCGACTACACGGTGAAGAACGCCAACTGGCACCCGGACAACACCGACCTGTCCACCGCGTGCGGCTCGGAGGACGCCATCTCCGTGCGTGAGGTCCTCGACGTCGGCTCCGGCGACACGTACACCCAGTACCGTCCCGGCCAGTCCTTCGACATCACCGACCTGCCGAACGGCACGTACTACATCCAGGTCATCGCCAACCCGGAGAACCGTCTCCAGGAGAGCAACCACAAGAACAACATCGCCCTGCGCAAGGTGGTCCTGGGTGGTACCCCGGGCGCCCGCACGGTGAAGGTGCCGCCGCACCACCTGATCAACGCGCGCTGACGCACGGGTCGTAGCGACACGGGCGACGCCGCAGGCAAGGACGACCCCCGGGCCCTCGGGCCCGGGGGTCGTCGCCGTCACGGGGCCGTGCGGGGGTCAGCCCGTGGCCGCCCCGGCGGTCTCGTTCATCACCAGACCCTGCGGGGCCAGTACCAGACCGACGGTCATCATGGACCTGCCGAGGCCGTGGCCGGTCTGCTCCGGCAGCTGGAGCAGCCGCTCGCCCTCTGTCCGTCCTCGCCCCCGGCTCAGCCGATCGGCACCGCCCGGCCCGTCACCCGTGAGCGGGGGTCCTCGGGGGAGACGTCGAGGCGCAGCTCGCTGGGGCGGCCCATGTCCTCGCCCTGGCGGATCGTGACGGTGGCCGGGGCGCCGACCAGGCCGAGGGTGCGCAGGTAGCCGCCGAAGGCGGCCGCCGCCGCGCCCGTCGCCGGGTCCTCCACGACCCCGCCGACGGGGAACGGGTCCCGGGCGTGGAAGCGGTCCGGCGACTCGCGCCACACCAGGTGCACGGTCGTCCAGTCGTGCCGGCGCATGACGTCCCCGAGGGCGTCGAAGTCGTAGGCGAGGTCCGCGAGGCGGGCGCGGGAACCGGCCGCCAGGACCAGGTGCTGGACACCGCCGAAGGCCACGTGCGGCGGCAGCGCCGGGTCGAGGTCGTCGACGGACCAGCCGAGGGCCGCCAGCGCCGCGTCCCGCTCGGGGGCGGTGGCGGGGCGGGAGCGGGCCGGCACGCTGGTGAGGGTGGCGCGGGCCGTGCCGTCGGAGGCGTCGACCGAGGTGGCGACCGGGATCTCGCCCGCGAGGGTGTCGAGCAGGACCTCGCCGGGGCCCAGTCGGCCGGCGAGGGCCACGGCCAGGGCGACCGTCGCGTGCCCGCAGAACGCCACCTCGGCGAGCGGGCTGAAGTACCGCACCCGGAACCGGCGCGCGGCCTCGTCGGCGGCGGTGACGAAGGCGGTCTCCGAGTAGCCCACCTCGGCGGCGATCGCGAGCATCGCCGTGTCGTCCAGTCCGGAGGCGTCGAGCACCACCCCGGCCGGGTTGCCGCCCGCCGGGTCGTCGGTGAAGGCGGAGTAGCGCAGGATCGCGGGCAACGGGTCCCCGGGCAGCGGGTTCCCGGGGCGCGGCGCACCGGCCGACGGGTCGGGGCGGGACAGCGGGCTCGTCGCGTTCGTGTCGTGGGTCATGGCCCCACGCTGTCACCGGACGGGGATCGCGTCCAACGATCGGTTTCGATGCCATCCATCGGGATGAGCGATGGGCGGCCTACGCTGGCGTCGTGGACACCAGACTGCTGCGCACCTTCACCACCCTCGCCCGGACCGGCGGCTTCACCTCGGCCGCCGCCGAACTGCACCTCGCCCAGTCCACGGTCACCGTGCACATCCGCACCCTGGAACGGGAGCTGGGCACCCGGCTGTTCGACCGCCTGCCCACGGGCACACTGCTCACCGAGTCGGGCCGCCGTCTGCTGGACGGCGCGGAGGAGGTCCTCGACGCCGTGGCACGGCTGCGGGCCGGCGGCCGGGAGGGCGACGGTGTCGTACGGGGGCGGGTGCGGGTCGGCACCCCGGAGTCGCTGTGCGCGACCCGGCTGCCGGGCGTGATCGCGGCCCTGCGCACCCGCCACCCCGAGGTGGACGTCGACCTGCACGCGGCCGGTACGGCGGAGTGCGTCGCGGGGCTGCGGGCCGGGCGGCTGGATCTGGCGCTGCTGCTGGAGGACGAGGCCGACTTCCCGGAGATCACGGCCGAGCCGGTCACCCGCGAACCGCTCGCCCTCGTGTGCGCGCCCCACCACCCGCTCGCGGCGCGTACCCGTCCCGCCACCTGGGCGCGGCTGGCGACGGAGACCTTCTTCCTGCTGGAGCAGGGCTGTTCGTACAGTGACGCGCTCGAGCGGCGGCTGCTCGCCCTGCCCGGGACCGGGCCCCGGCTCACCCGGTTCGGCAGTGTGGACGCGGCACGGTCCTGCGCCGCCGCCGGGCTGGGGCTGACCCTGCTGCCGCTGACGACCGTGGCGGAGTATCTGGAGCAGGGGCGGCTGACGAGGGTGCCGGGGCCCGGTTTCGACGATGTCCCCGTGCGGCTGGCCCGGCACCGCCGACGCTGGACGGCGCCGGCGACGGAGGCGTTCGCCCGGGAACTGGTACGGCAGTCGGGCGCCTGACCGGGAGCCCCGTGGTGCCGGGCGGGCCGCGGTCACCGGGCCGGGGGCGGGGGCAGGGCGCGCAGGGCCTCCGGCGGGACGGTGTGGTCGAGGAGGTGGAGCGGGGCGGTGCGGACGCCGGCGGCCTCGGCGGCGTCCCAGTGGGCGAGGGCGCGGGGGAGGTCGACCAGGCCGTGGACCAGGGGCAGTTCCGTACCGGATGCCGGGTCGGCGAGATGGGCGTGCAGGAGGGATTCCAGGCGGCAGGAGGCGAGGGTGCCGGGGAGGTGGAGCGCGAGGTGCTGCCCCGCCCGGCCGGTGGCGGCGTGGCCGGTGAGGGCGGCGGCCGGGAGGTCCGGTGACAGCCGGGTCTCGGTGGAGTCCAGCGCCAGCAGCCCGCCCCCGACGATCAGGACGTCCCGCTCGCTGCGCATCCGGTCCAGGGCCCGCCCGGTGTCGAAGCAGTGCGGGAAGGAGTCGTCCACCACGATCGTGCCGGGGCGCAGCCGGTCGATGTCCAGCAGGGCCGTCGGGCCGCCGCTGACGGCGGTGACGATGACGTCGGCCGTCCCGTAGACCTCGGCGGGCAGGGCGGTGGGGCCGGCCGGCTCGACGACCCGTACGGACAGGGCGGGATGGCCGGCGAGAAGTTCGGCGGCGAGCCGCCGCAGGCGGGGGGCGCTGCCGGGCACGTCACAGAGCAGGAGCCGGGCCGGCGGGCGGGGGCTCAGGGTGAGGAGCAGCCGCAGGGACGACGTGCCGATGGAGCCGCAGCCGACGACGGCGAGGGTGAGCCCGGCCAGGTCCCGGCCGGTCGCCGCGAGCGCCGCGCGGACGGTTCTGACGACGGCGACGGTCGTGGTGGCGTGGCCGGTGGTGAGGGTGGTGCCCGCGGCCGGGGAGGCCTCGCGCAGGACGTCGTAGCCGTAGCCGGTGAGGGCCGGGATCATGCCGGCCAGGGAGACGCAGCGGGCGCCCAGGGACGCGGCGTGGTCCACGGCGCGCGCGGTCAGGGCGGCGAGGGTGGCCGGGCCGCCGGTGGGCGGCGGGCCGGTCAGTTCGTCGGCGAACAGCGGCAGCGAGACGAAGCCGGATCTGCCGAGGGGCGTGCTGACGCTCTCCAGGAGCCTGGGGCGGCCGTCCGGGAAGAGCAGGGCGCGGATCGCCTCGCGGCCGGGTGCGGTGTCCGGGGCGAGCCCGGCGTAGGCGGCCAGTTGCCGCGGGGCCGGGAGGTAGCCGACCAGGGCCGCGTCGAGGGGCGGAGCGGCGACGGCGGTCCTGGTGGGTGAGGTGCTCCCCGTACGCGGTGCCTGCTCCAGCTGGCGCCGCAACTCCCTGGTGAAGTCGTCCAGTTGCTCGCGCGCGAGGGCGGCCGCCGATACGCGGACCGTGACGCGCAGGCCGTCGCCGTCGCCCTTCCCGTGGTCGGTGTCGTCGGTCGGGGCGGGGCGTACGGCCAGGAAGACGTCGGTGCCCACGGGCGGCGGCGCGAGTTCCGTCCCGGTGTCGTCGGCCCGGAGGGTCAGGGCGGTGTCGGGCGGGGTGCCGAGGGCGGTGAAGTCGAGGAAGGTGAAGAAGAACTGGGCGGTACGGGGCAGGCCCTGGGGCGTACGGAGATCCAGGGGACCGGCGGTACGGGCCGCGACCGACTCCGCGGCGACCCGGTGGAGGTCCGCGTCGAAGCCGCCGTCGCCGGCGCTGCCGTCGGACGGCAGCGCCGGGCGCACGGCCACCGCCTCGGCGAACGGGCCGAAGACGCGGTGCGCGTCCCGGACGGTCTCGTCCCTGCCGGTGACGGCCAGACCGAGTACCAGGTCGCGGCGGCCGGTGAGGGCGGTGAGGGCACGGTAGTAGCCGGTGAGGACCGGGGCGTGGAGCGTCGTGCCCGCGGCCTCGGCGAGGCGGCGCAGGGCGCGGGTGCGGGCGGCGTCCAGAGCGAAGGCGGCGGTGTGGAAGGCGGGGGTGGTGCCGTCCTGGTGCGGCGCGCGCAGGACCGGCGGGGAGTAGGGGGCGAGGTGCCGGGCGCGGTACGCCTCCCCCTCCGGGGTCAGGGGCGGCCGGGGTGCCGCGCGGTGCAGCGCGTGGTCGCGGAAGGTGGACTCCAGGGGCTCCAGGCCGTGGGGGAGGCCGCGCGCGAAGCGGCCGTACACGGTGAGGAGTTCGCGGGTCAGGAGGGCCGCGCTGTAGCCGTCGCCGATGAGGTGGTGGGCGTGGACGAGGAGCACGTGGTCGTCCGGCGCCACGGTGAGCAGGCGCAGCCGCAGCAGGGGCCAGGCCCAGGTCTCGAACCGGCGGCCGGCCTCCTCGGCGGCCCGCTCCTCCAGGAGACCCGGGTGGGCCAGGGTCTCCGTCCGTACGGGGAGCCGCAGCGAGGGCGGGAGTTCCTGCTGCACGGGCGGGCGGGCGCCGGCCGGGAAGACCGTGCGGAGCATGGGGTGGCGGGCCACGAGCACGTCGACGGAACGCTGCAGGAGGTCCGGGTCCAGGGGCCCGCGGACCCGGAAACGGGCCAGCCAGGCGGGGTCGGCGCCGGGCGCCCCGGGGCCGCCGGGAGTGCCGGAGGCGAGGGCGTCGGCGAGGAGGAAGCCCTGTTGGGACGGGGTGAGGGGGTAGGGGGTGAGGTCGTGCTCGGGCCGACGGTTCTCGCGGACGCCGGTGGGCGCGGCCCCCGCGGTGGTGGCGTCGATGGCCGCCGCCAGGGCGGTCAGGGTGCGGTGGGTGTAGACGGCGGTCGGGCGGGGCAGGGCGGGGCGCTCGTGGCGCAGGCGGGCGAACAGTTCCAGCACGGTGAGGGAGTCACCGCCGAGCGCGAAGAAGTCGTCCTGCCGGGATATCCGGGACTCCGGCACGTCCAGCAGCGCGGACCAGACGCGTGCCAGCAGGTGTTCGGTGGGGGTCGAGGGAGCCGCGTACGGCAACTCGGCCGCCGAAGCGGGGAGTTCCGTGGCCGCCGGGCCGCGCGGAGCCAGGCGGTTGCGGTCTATCTTCCCCGTGCCGGTCAGGGGGAGGGCCGGGAGGGCGTGGACGCGGGCGGGGAGCATGTACGGGGGGAGGGCGCGGGAGAGGAAGGCGCGCACCTCACGGGGGTCGAGCGGGGAGGTGCCGGTCCTCGGCTCGACGTACGCCTCCAGCCGTCCCTCGCGCAGCAGTACGGCCGCGCGGGCCGTGCCCGGGTGGGTGAGCAGGGCGGCCTCGATCTCACCGAGTTCGACGCGGTGGCCGCGGACCTTGACCTGGTCGTCGAGCCGGCCCAGGAACTCCAGCACCCCGTCGGCCCCGCGCCGGACGCGGTCGCCGCTGCGGTACCAGCGGCGGCCGTCCCGTTCGGTGAAGGCGGCGGCCGTGAGGCCGGGCTCGCCCAGGTAGCCGGGGGTGAGTCCGGTGCCGGCGATGAGCAGCTCGCCGGGCTCGCCGGGGGCGCACTCGTGCCCGTCCTCGCCGATCACGGCCAGTTCGGTGCCGGCGATCGGGCGGCCGATGGGGAGGTGGCGTACGTCGTCGCCGGGGCGGGTGTCGATGAGGTGGCAGGTCGCGTTGATGGTGGCTTCGGTCGGGCCGTAGAGGTTGGCGATCCGGGGCGCGTGCGCGGGGCGCGAGCTGTCACCGGCGGGGGTGCCGAGGAGGTCGAACCAGCGGCGTACATGTGCGGCGGGCAGAGCTTCGCCGCCCACGTGGACCCAGCGCAGTGCGGAGAGATCGGGGGCCGTGCCGTGCCGCCGGAGGCGGTCCTCGGCGGCGGTCAGCAGGCGTTCCCACAGGGTGGGGACCGAGCTCCACACCGTGATCCGGCCGGCCACGACGCGGTCGAGGAGGGCCTCGGGGTCGCGCAACAGGTCACGGGAGAGGGTGTGCACGGTGGCGCCGGCCAGCAGCGGGGCCAGCAACTGCCGTACGGAGGCGTCGAAACAGACGGACGCCGTCTGCGCGAGCCGGTCGCCGGGGCCGTAGCCGAAGGTGTCCAGGGACCAGTCGAGGTAGTTCGTCATCGACCGGTGGGTGATGGGGACGGCCTTGGGGCGGCCCGTCGAGCCGGAGGTGAAGATGACGTACGCGATGGCGTCCGGGGAGGGGGAGGGCGCGCGCGGGGCGGAGGGTGCGGGAACCTCGGCCGTCGCCGGGAACGGGGTGTCGGGCGGCGACGGCTCGGGCACCACCGGGACCGCCGTGACGCCGTCCAGGGCGGCGGCCGTCTCCCGGGTCGCCCGGTCGTGGACCAGGACGCGCACGCCCGTGCGGGACACCTGGTCCCGGTGCCGGGCGCTCGGGTGGGTCGCGTCCAGCGGTACCCAGCCGGCGCCCGCGCGCAGGATGCCGACGACTCCGGTGACCGTGGCCGTGCCGCCCGGTTCGGTGAGGAGTCCGACCAGGTCGCCGGGGCGTACGCCGTGGGCGCGCAGCCGGGTGGCGAGGGCGGCGGAGGCGGTGTCGAGGGCCGCGTAGGTGAGCGTGGTCCCGTCGCCGGTGTCGACGGCGACGGACAGGGGTGTGGCGCGGAACCGGGCGCGGAGGCGGTCCACGATGCCGTCGCCGGTCACCGCGGCCGGGGCCGCGGCGGGGTCCGCGACGGCGGCGCGCAGTTCGGCGACGTACTCCTCGGCGAGGCGGCGTACGGTCTCGGGGCGGAAGAGGCGGGCCGGGTGGTTCCACGACAGGCACAGGGCGGCGTCGGCCTCCCAGCAGAGCAGGCCGAGCCGGGTGGCTGCGGAGGCCGTGGCCGCGGCCGTCGGGGTGACGGTGACGGGCCAGTCGGGGCCGTGGACCACCGGGAAGCGGGCGAAGCTGAAGCCCGCCTCGGCCGCCGTGCGCGGTGCCGGGCCCGTGGCGGGCCGCAGCCCGGACAGCAGCCGGGCCAGGTCGGTGCTGCTCGGGGTCGCGTGCGCCTCGGCCTCGGCCCAGATCCGCCGCAGCCGGTCGGCGAGCCCGGTGACCGGTTCGTCGGGGTCGACGTCCACGAACACCGGCAGCGTGTCGGCCAGCGGCCCCACCAGGGCGTCGATGCCCCAGACCGGCAGCTCCCGCCGGGCCCGCGCCACGTTCACCGCGACGGCCCGCCGCCCGCTCCACCGCGCCAGACAGCGCCCGTACACCGCCAGCAGCAGATGGAACAACGAGACCCCGTGCCGGGCGGCGGTCTCGCGGAGCGCGGCGGTCAGCGCCTCGTCGATGCCGGTGCGGTGGTGGGTGAGGGGCGGTGCGGGGGGAGCCTCGGGGTCGCCGTCGTACGGGAGGGCGGGGGAGGGGACGGTGTGCGTGGCCAGGCGGTCGCGCCAGTACCGCTGGTCCCGCGCGTACGCCGGCGACCGGCGCTCGGCGTCCACGGCGGCCGCGTAGTCGGCGAACCGGCCCTGGGGCGGCGGGAGGCAGGAGAGGTCGTCCCCGCGCTCCAGGGACGTGTAGAGCGACCAGAGTTCCTCGGCGAGCAGCTTGAGGCTGAAGCCGTCGGCGGCGGCGTGGTGGACGACCAACAGCAGGTGCGCGAGGCGCGCGTCGCCGCGGTCGGGGACGAGGACGGCCCGGACCGGGTCCTGTGTCGTCAGGTCGAACGGGCGGTTGCACAGGTCGTGTTCCAGCTGCCGGAGGTCGAGCGGCTCCCGTACCTCGAACCAGCCGGGTGCCGTGTCCACGGGCCCGGCGGGGGCGGCGTACTGGCGGGGGCGCGCGCCGTCGTCCCCGGTGAACCGCAGCCGCAGCAGGGGGTGGCGGGCGGCGAGGAGCGCGAACGCCCGGCCGAGGAGCGCGGGGTCGAGCGGGCCGCGGACGCTCTGGCGCAGGTAGCCGTAGGCGGTGATGCCCTCGTGGAGGGTCTCGGTGGTGTGGAAGGCGAGTTGGAGGGGGGTGAGGGGCTGGGTGGCCTCCGGGGTGACGTCCGGCGTCGGGGCGGGTGCCGCAGCGGACGCCGGGGTCGGTGGCCGCGTCGACGGCTGGGTCGCTGTGTGCGGCGGTGGGGTGGTGGCCAGGTGGGTGGCCAGTTCGCCGAGGGTGCGGTGTTCGAAGAGGAGGGTGGCCGGGAGGGGGCGGCCGAGTTCGCGTTCCAGGCGGCGGGCGAGGTCGACGGCGGTCAGGGAGTCCAGGCCGAGGGCGAGGAACTGCGTGTCGTCGTCGATCTCCTGCGGGGGGCGGTGCAGGGCCTCCGCGAGGAGGCGGCGTATGAGCGTGGTGACCTGGGAGATTGCGGGGGCGGGAGTGCCGGTGCTTGTGGGCGTGTGAGGGCTCGGCAGGGGCTGTTTCTCGGCGGCCGCGGGTTCGTCGTGGCCGGTCGCGCGGTTCTCCGCGCTCCTCAAGGGCCTTCGGCCCTCGTCAGGGCGGCCCTCGCCATGTCCGGGGGCCGCGGTGTCCGGGGCCGCCACCAGGACGTGTGCCGCGTCCAGGCCGACGGCCGAGTGGAGACCCGCCAGGGCGGCCCGTACGGTCATCGGCGCGAGGCCGTGGTCCCGGAGGCGGGTGTGCGGGGTCGTGCCGCTCGCGAGGCCCGTGTCGGTGACGGGGCCCAGAGCGATGCTCTGCCAGGGGCGGCCCGCGGCGCGTTCGGCACCGGCGAAGGCGTCGAGGAACGAGTTGGCGGCGGCGTAGTCGCCGAGGGCGCCCGCGAGTCCGGGCAGCACGGCGGAGACCGACGAGAGGACGACGCACACGACGTCCTCCCGGCCGTGCCGGCGCAGTGCCTCGGCGAGGAGGGCGGTGCCGCGTACCTTCGCCGCGAGGACGGCCTCGATCTCGTCGTCGGGCTTGCCGCGCAGGCTGCCGGGACGGGCCGTACCCGCCGCGTGGAACACCACGTCCAGAGAGGGCAGTTCGGCGACCAGTGCGTCGACGGCGGACGCGTCGGTGATGTCGGCGGCCCGGTAGCGGGCGTCGGCGCCGAGGGCGCGCAGGTCGGCGAGCAGGGCGCGGGGCGGAGTGGCCGTGCGGCCGGTGAGGACCAGGGTGGGGGTGCCGCGTTCCGCCAGGTCCCGGGCGAGCGCGGAGCCGAGACCGCCCGCGCCGCCGGTGATCAGGTACGTGCCGTCCGGGGGGAGCGGTGCGGGGGGCACCGGCGCGGCGGGGGCGACGGCCGTACGGGCGAGTCGGCGGCCCGCGCGCCGGGCGACGGTACCGCCTCCGCCGGGGGCGCTGCTGGCGCTCAACTCCTCTTCCAGCGCGACGAGTTGGACGTCGAGCGAATCTCCGGCGCACAGGTCGACGCCCAGGGAGGAGAGCCCCGGATGTTCCTCGGGGAGGGCCAGGGCGAAGCCGTGCGGGAGGGCCTGTGCGGGGCGGGGGCAGGGGTGGGAAGGGGGGGTGGCGGCGGTGTCGGTGCCGATTCCGCCGGTCGTGTACGCGTTCTCCGTGATCAGCAGCAGACGGGCGGGGCCCGAGCCGAGCGAGGACAGTACGTCCCGCAGGGCGGGGACGGCGGTCTCGACGGCCTCCGCCGCCGCCCCCGGTCCCCCGGTGGGGGCGAACCACAGCACGGTCTCCGGGGCGGCGCCCGTCTCCGCGCCCTCCGCCGGTCCCCGCACGGTGACTCCGCGCGCGGTGAGCCGGTCGGTGAGGGCCCGGCGGAGAGGGGTGTCGGCGCCGGCCGGGCGGACGACCCGCGGGGTGGGGCCCGGAGCGGCGGTGAGCGGGGCGTCGCGCCAGAGGAGGGGCCGGACCACGGGCCCCGTCGCAGGGGTGGCTGTACCGGACTCGGGCGCCGTGACGAGGTGTTCGGGCCAGTGGTGGCCGCGCTGGAAGGGGTACGGGGGGACAGGTACCCGACGTCGTGCCGTACGCCGGACCGGGGAGGCCGGAGCCGCCGGGTCCAGCGGGACACCACGGGTCCAGAGCCTGCCGACCGTCTCCAGCAGGGCCCCCGCCCCCGCCATCGCGGGCAGCGCGGGCAGGACCGTGACGTCGGAGGGGGTGACACCGGGCCGGGCGGCGGCGGTCGCGCGGACCGGCGCGGAGAGGGTCGCACCGGGGCCGAGTTCGACGAACGTGTCGTACCCCTCGTCGAGGAGCCGGGCGACGGCGGCAGCGAAGCGGACGGGACGGATCGCGTGCTCACGCCAGTAGCCGGAGCCGGCGCCAAAGTCAGGCCCGGAGCCGGAGCCGGGGGTGAGGTCGGGGTTCCACCGGCCGGTGACCGTGCTCAGCATCGGAACGCCGGCCCGGTGGACGGTCAGGGCCTTCGCCGCGTGGTGGAGCGGATCGAGCACGGGGGTCAGCAGCGGCGAGTGGAAGGCGTGCGAGACGCGGAGGCGGCGGACGGCCACACCACGGGCCGCGAGGACCGTCACCGCCCGGTCGACGGCCTCCGTCGCGCCCGCCAGCACCACCTGCGTCGGTGAGTTGACGGCGGCCACGCAGAGCGTGCCGTCCGACGCGGCGAGCACGGCGGCGACGGTCTCCTCGTCACCCCGTACGGCCGCCATGGCACCCGGTGCGGCGAGCCCGCCCATCAGCCGCCCGCGTTCGGCGGCGAAGCCGACGGCCTCGGCCGGGGACAGGGCCCCGGCGACGCACGCGGCGGTGATCTCGCCGACGCTGTGCCCCACGACCGCGTCCGGCGTCACGCCCCACGCCGCCAGCTGCCCGGCCAGCGCCGCCCCGAACGCGACCAGCAGCGGCTGCGTCACCTCCGTACGCGCCAGGTCGGAGGGGTCGGCGTCCTCGTCCAGACACCAGGCGGCCAGGGACCGGCCGAGCACCGGTCCGGTGAGCGAGGAGACCTCGTCCAGGACGTCCCGGAACACGGGTGCCGTGCGGTACAACTCACGCCCGGTTCCCCCTTGTTGGGCACCCTGACCCGGCAGGACGAACACCGTCCGGGGCCGGGCCCGGCCCGCCGTACCCGGCTCACCCGCCGTTTCCAGGTGCTCCCCGGCCGCTTCCAGCCGCTCCGCGAGGTCACCGCCCGCCGTCACCACGGCCAGCCGGTGCGGTCCCTCGTCCCGGGCCGTGTTGACGCCTGCGCACACCTCACCCTCGTCGAGTCCGGGGTGGGCCCGCAGATACGCGGCCAACTCGGCGGCGGCGGCGCGCAGTCCGCCGGCGGAACGTGCGGACAGGGTCAGCAGACGCGGGCCCTCGGAGTCCGCCAGGGACACCGCGTCGGCGGCGGGCACCTCCCGGGGCGCCTCCTCCAGCACGGCGTGTGCGTTGGTGCCGCCGAAGCCGAAGGAGTTGACGCCGGCGGTCAGCGGACGGCCCTGCGCGCTGCCGGGCCCCGTCCACTCCTGGTCCTCGGTGACCAGCCGGAAGCCGGGGGCGGCCTGGGCGAGGAAGGGGGCCGACGGGGTGGAGTGGGGCGAGGGCGGGAGGCGGCGGTGGACGAGGGCGAGGACGACCTTGACGAGGGCGGGCATGCCGGCCGCGTTCAGGAGGTGCCCGACGTTCGCCTTGACGGAGCCGAGCCCGCGCGGGACGCCGTCGGCGCGCGGCGGGAACGCCTGGCCGAGCGACCGCGCCTCGACGGGGTCGCCGATCGGCGTACCCGTGCCGTGCGCCTCCACGTACGACACCTCGGCCGGATCGACACCGCACTCCTCGTACGCCCGGCCGATCACCTCGCGCTGGCCGCGCGGGGCGGGGGCGAGGAGGCCGAGCGAGCGGCCGTCGTTGTTGACCGCCGTGCCGCGTACGAGGGCGAGGACCGGGTCGCCGGCGGTGCGGGCGTCGGCCGGGCGGGCCAGGACGAGTGTGGCGCCGCCCTCCCCGGGGACGAAGCCGTCCGCTTCGGCGGCGAACGCGCGGCACCGGCCGCTCGGCGACAGCGCGCCCGTCGCTTCGAGGAGTCGGTGGCCGGTGGGGGTGAGGCCCAGGTTGACGCCGCCGACGACGGCGAGGTCGCACTCGCCGGCCAGCAGGCTGCGCCGGGCGAGGTGCAGGGCGACGAGCGCGGAGGAGCAGGCCGTGTCGACGGCGAGGGCGGGCCCGTTCAGGTCCAGCACCTGTGAGACGCGGGCGGCGATCAGGTTGGGGAGGTTGCCGGTGAGGGCGGCCGGGTGGCGGGCGAGGTCCCCGTCGGCGGCCTCGGCCAGGATCTCGCGGTAGCCGCTGTCACCGGTGGCCGCGAACACCCCGATCCGGCGGCCCGCCCGGCGGGGCCCCGCGTACCCGGCGCGCTCCAGTGCCTCGTGGGCCAGCTCCAGGAAGATCCGCGCCTGGGGGTCGGTGGCCCGTGCCTCCGCGTCGTCCATGCCGAAGAAGCCGGCGTCGAAGGCGGCGGGATCGGCGAGGAAGGAGCCCGCGCGGGGCCCGTCCCCCCGGCGGCCCTCGGGCAGACCGCCGACCGTGTCCCGGCCGTCCGCGAGCAGCTCCCAGAAGGCTTCCGGCGTCCCGGCGCCGGGGAACCGGCAGGCGACGGAGAGCACGGCGACCGCACCGGCGGGACCGGCAGCGGGAGCGCCCGCGGGCACCCCGGCGGACGGCTCATCCGTACTCGTCGGGCGGCCACGCGTGCCACCCTCCTCCAGCAGGCGCAGCACATGGCCGGACAGTGCCGCCACCGTGTCGTGGTCCCGCAGCGCGCCGGACTCCACCGTCACCCCGAACACGTCCTCCAGCCCGCCCAGTACGGCCATCGCCCGCAGCGAGGACCCCCCGAGGTCGAAGAACCGCTCCCGCGTCCCCACGTCGGACACGGGCACCTCCAGCGCCCGCGCCCACACCTCCCGTACGGCCTCCCGGACCTCCCGCGGCGAACGGGGAACGCCCCCTCCCGTGCCGGCCGTCCGGCTCGTCGCCCCGGTCCCGCGGCCCACCGCCGCGGCCGGCTCCGCCACCACATGAGCGGCCTGCGCCGCCACGCGAGCCGCTTCCGTCGCCACGTGAGCCGCGTCCGCCGTCGCGTCCTGCGCCGTCGTGTCCTGCGCCGTCGTGTCCTGCGCCGTCGTGTCCTCCGCCCCCGTCCAGCGCGCCTCGACACCCGCGTACGCGCCGCCCTCGTAGCGCGTCCGGAGCACCCCTCGGCGCAGTTTCCCGCTGGTGGTCCGGGCGAACGCCCCCGGCGGCAGCGGCAGTACCCGGACGTCGTCGTGGCCGAGGGCCTCCCGCAGCCGGCCGGCCGCGGCGCGCAGCACGGGTGCGGCGGCCGAGGGCGCGGGTCGCGCCCACTGCACGAAGGCCACGGCCCGTTCACCGCCACCGGCCGGGTCGGTGGAGCCCACGACGGCCACGGCACCCGGCGGCAGTCCCGGCGTCGCGGCCACCGTCTCCTCCAGGTCGGCGGCGTGGAACGTACGGCCGTTGACGAACACCACGTCCTTGTGGCGCCCGGTGACGCACAGCCGTCCGTCCCGCAGGAAGCCGAGGTCCCCGGTACGCAGCCAGCCGTCGTCCCCGAACGCCTCCGCGCTCGCCTCGGGCGCCCGGTGGTATCCGCGCCCCAGCTGCGGGCCCCGCACCTCCACGTGCCCGACCCGCAGATCACCCACGGGAGCGCCGGAACCCCCGGTGATCCGTATCTCGCAGCCCGCCACCGGACGCCCCAGATCCATCAACTCCACGGCGTGCGGCCCGGGCTCGGCCTCCACCACCCGCCCGCGGCCGAGCACGGCCCGGTCCAGCACCAGCGGGGCAGCCCTCTCGCCCAGCGGCGGCACGGTCACCGCGAGGGTCGCCTCGGCCAGGCCGTACACCGGCAGCGGGGCGCGCGGATCCAGTCCCGCCGGAGCGGTGAGGGCGGTGAACTCCCGCCACACGCGCGGCGCGATGGGCTCGGCGCCGACCAGCAGCAGGCGTACGCAGCCGAGGTCGAGGCCGTCGAGCGCGGCGGCGGGGACGCGGCGTACCGCGAGCGCCAGGGCGAAGTTCGCGGCCGACAGCAGGGTCGCGCGGTGGCGGTCGACGGCCTCGAACCACAGGGCGGGCCGCTTCGCGAAGGACAGCGGCTCGATCCGTATCTGTTTCAGGCGCGCGGCCATGGGGACGAGGTGGGTGCCGATGAGACCCATGTCGTGGAAGTACGGCATCCAGGTCGCGAGCACGTCGTCCGGGCCGATCGCCATCGCGGTACGGATCTGGCGGATGTTGGCGAGGACGCCGGCGTGGGTCAGTTCCACGCCCTTGGGAGCGCCGGTGCTGCCGGAGGAGAACTGGAGGAAGGCGACATCACCGGGGGCCGGCCGGGGGAGGTGCCGCGGCGGACGTCCCCGGCGGAGTGTGTCGAGTCTCAACACCCTTATGGGGCAGGGGAGTTGGGTGACCGCTGCGCCGCTTCCATCGCCCATCGCGGTCACGACGCCGGCCGTGGCCTCGTCCACCACCACGGGCGGCCTGCCGAGGAGTTCCCACACCGGGCCGATCCGGCGCGGCTCCGGGGCGAGCGGCACGGGTACGGCCCCCGCCGCCAGCGCGCCCCAGAACATCGGCTGGAAGGAGTCGCCCCGGTCGGCGACCAGCGGCAACGGGGTGCCGGGCGTCACGCCCGCCGCCCTCAGGCCGCCTGCCACGCGCAGGGCGTCGTCGCGGAGTTCGGCGAAGGTGACCGTGTGCTCGCGGCCGTCCCCCCGGACGTGGACGACGGTCCGGCCGGGGGTCTCCCGTGCGGCCCCGAGCAGCACGTCCAGCAGCGTCGCCGCGGCTCCGTCGTTCACATGGTTGTTCGATCTCTCCACCGTCCGGACCCTACAAGTCACCTGGCCCGGAGCGATGCCGCCGCCGGGCCCCGCGTGTCCCGGGGGGACTCCTCGCGTGCCCTACGTCCAGCTGTGCGCGACGTCCACCACCAGGCGGCCGGGGAGCTGGAGCACCCGGAACGGCAGGCGCGCGCGGACGCCGAGGCCGATCTGGGTCTCGCCCTCGAAGCTGCCGGCGAAGCGGGTGTCGCGGAAGGTGCGGTAGCCGGCGATGTCCACGCCGGGCAGGGGTTCGGCGACGTCCCCGGGGTAGGCCACCGCGCCGGTCTCGGGGTCGTAGCTGGGGGCGGCGACCCGGATCTCCAGGATGGCGCCCCCGTCCACGGGGATGACGTCGCCGGAGGCGGTCTGGTGGAGCCGGTCGACGTACTGGACCCAGTGGCCGAGGTGGTCGCCGCCCTCGGGGACGTCGAACACGATGCGGTCGTAGCAGTCGTGGCGGCCGGTCCTGATGTCCGCCAGCGGCGCCGTGCCGCTGTCGGGGCGGCCCTTGAGGCCGCTGCCCCAGCCCGTAGGGCAGGCCGCGGCCCGCCCTGCGCCCCCCGGCGCGGCACTGGCGGTGACCGCCGCCGTCGCGATCGCGGTCCCCGCGAGCGCGAGTGCCATGACCATGGCTCCGATTCGTCGCATGCTGCCCCCTGTGTGGCGCAACGCCGGGATGGCGCTGTTGTCGGAGGGGACGACCTGATTCGGCGGAAGGTTGTACTCCGGGGACCGCGGAAGTGTCCCAGGAACGTAACAGGAACGCGCGTGACGGTGCGGGCGCGGTCGCCACTGCCCGAATTTCCCTGGTTCGGGTGTCCGGTTGTGCCGCTTTGTTTCCTGTTCCTCCTGGGCGTTTGACAGTTGAAGCACCGGAAATCGATAGTGTACTTACTCTCGGGTAAGAAGTTATTCGATAATCCCGCCCCGAACCCCGAAAAGAGCGAACACTTCAGTGACGGAAAAATCGACGCTGTCCCGTTCCGGATTCCTTTCCCGTTTTCGGGTGCGGCGGGCCGCGGCCGTCGGCGCGGCACTGGTCGGCGCCATGGCGGGCGTGCTCGCGACCCAGCCCGCGCACGCGGCCGGTCCGAACGGCGCCGTGAACATCCGGGGCCAGGAGCCCTGGAACACCGACGAGATGATGGCGCGGGTCTGCGGCGCCGACGGCGGGACCGGCTACGAGGACTGGTACGTCAACATCACGACCGGCGAACTGCGTGACAGCTCCGCCTGGCGCGAGGCCCCCGTATGGCACAAGGACGACGGCAAGTGGACGCTCCGGCCCGGCTGGGAGCGCTTCGAGGGCCACTGCGAGTACCCCGTCGCCGCCAGCTGGACCTACCGGGCCGCCTGGCGTCCCATCAGCGAGACCCGCACCAACTGCACGGACAGCGGCTACGGCCTGGAACTGGCCCGCGAGTACGCGACCTCCCGGTCGTACTCCCACACCGTCGGCGGCTCCACCAGCGTCGAGGCGTCCATCGGCAGCTGGTTCGGCGTCTCCGCCGAGGCCTCCTACAGCTACTCCTGGGCCATCGAGAACTCCGTCTCCGTGACCAACAACGACGTCATCGACATCGGCCCCCAGAAAACCGCCTGGATCGAGGCGAGCCCCACCAAACGGGTCGTCCGCGTGAATCCGGTGTTCAAAATCGAGTCGTACACCTGGAATCTGACCGGAAAGCGTGACGACGTCGTCGTCGTCGATTCCTGGCGTGGCCGCGGATACGACCGTATTTACTCCTACGGCAATTACATCGATGGTGTCGCCGACGAACTCAAGAACGACGGAACCCCGCAGATGACGTTCCGCAAGAAGGACCGTCCGGCCGGAGACGAGTGCGCCTGATTCCCGTCTGACCCTCGCCCGACCCCCGCCCCGCCCGTCCCCCGGCCCCTCGCCGGAACCCTCCCGTTCCCGACGGCGCCCGCCGCCTACGTCCGCGCCACGGGGGAGCCGTTGCGCTCCGGATGACGGCGGACCGCCGGGGCGGGGGAGGGGACCTTGTGGAGCAGGGGCGCGGCGGTGGGGCGCCCCGTGCCGGGCGGACGGCTCACGTACTGGCTGTGCAGACTGTCGTCGATCCGCCAGAGGATGCCCGTGGTGCGGCCCGTGGGCGCCGCCGGGTCGAGCTTGGCGGTGAAGGAGGCCAGCCGGTCGTAGAGCGTCCGGGCCCGGGCCCCGGTGGCGGTGAGGTCCGAGGCCGTGGCCGCGCGGAGGGCGTCGAGGACCAGCACCAGGTTGTGGCCGGAGAGCAGGACGTCCTGCATCCCGCCGTCCGCCTTGGTGATACGGCCCGGCGGCAGGTTGGGGTCGGTGGTGAGGCGGGCCGCCCCGGTCGCGGTCGGCCCGACGCGGTCGTAGGGGTCGCGCGTGCTCTGGGTCCAGCCGGGCTCCCACGCGCCGAACGCCGTACGGGCCAGGAAGGTCCAGGTGTCCTCGTGGCAGCGCAGGGTGAGGTACGAGACGCCGGCCGCCTGCCGGAGCGTGGCGTTGTGCTGTTCGAGGGCCACCCGGTTCGCGGCGAGGGCGGCCCGCAGGACCACCCGGTCCTCCTCCCGCCAGCGCCGCTCCTGCTCGTCGCGCTGCGCCCGCAGCTCCCGTTCGAGCTGCTGGTTCCTCGCGTACTGCTCGACGAACGTCTTGACCAACGTCTTCAATGCCTTGAACATGCCGCCTGCTGAGGTCGGGCCGGAGATCCGGGTGGCGCCGCTTCCTGTGTCGCAGCGGCCCAACGACCGTCGGCGGATCTTGGTCACGCCGAGGGCGGGCCGGCCGGTCAACTCGCTTTGTCGACCGCCCTGTTGGGGCGGGGGCGCGGACCCGGGGAGTCGTTGTGGAATTACTGTGGCGGGCTGCCCTACGGGTGGGTAGAGCACTAGGGTCTGCCGTATGAACGCACGGCTGGCCCTGCTCAGCACGGTGGACCCCGGTGTCGCGGAGAGCGAGGTCTTCCGGCTGGCGCTCCAGCACGCGGTCGGAGAACTCGACGCGCTCGGGGGAATGGTCCATCTGCGGGGGCCCATGTCGGCCCTGCGCCTGGTGTCGTCCACCGGCCTGCCGCCCGCGCTCACCCGCCCCTGGGAGATCATCGACCAGGAGGGCCCGCTGCCCCCGGCCCGCGCGCTGCATCAGGACGGCGGAGTGTGGTCGCCGCTGGGTTCCACTGCCCCCTCCTGGCCCGGCACCGGCCTGGCCGCGTTACCCGTCGCGGGCCGCGACCGCACGATAGGCGCGCTCACCGTCCTCACCGGCGACCGGGGCGAACCCACCGGTCTGGAATGGGACTTCCTGCGCGCGGTCGTCGACTGGACCGAGGACCGCATGGCGCAGGCACCCCCGCCGACGGGCCCCGCGCAGCCCGAGCCCGGCGCCGACCGGCTGCGGCAGGCGCTCAAGGAGGTCAGCCTCGGCTCCTGGGACTGGGACATCCGCACCGGCGACCTGATCTGGGACGAGGCGGCCCTGGAGCTCTACGGCACCAGACCCGCCGAGTTCACCGGCCAGATAGAGAACTGGATGCGGATCGTCCACCCGGACGACCTCGCCCCGACCCTCGCCGCGGCGGAACGGGCGATCCGCGAGCACGGCGTGTACGAGGCGGAGTACCGCGTACGGCGCCTCGACGGCACCTGGGGCTGGACACGGGCCCGCGGCCGGGCGACCTACGACGAGCACGGCCGGCCCCACCGGATGATCGGCGTCGGCTGGGAGAGCGACGAGTCGCGGTCCGCGCGGGACGCGCTCGACCGGGCGCTGCGGCACATGAGCGACGGCTTCCTCGCCGTCGACGACGCCTGGCGGATCACCTTCGCCAACCTGGAGGCGGAACGCACCCTCGGCCTCTCCGCGGAGGAGCTGTGCGGGCGGCTGCTGTGGGACCTGCCCTCCGTGCGCGCGACGCCCTGCCTGGAGAGCCGCTGCCGGGAGGCCGCCGCCCAGGAGCGGCCCGCCGGGTTCGACGTCCACGTACCGGACACCGATCTCGTCTACCACCTGCGTCTCGTCCCCGGCCCCGACGGCCGCACCATCTACTTCAGCGACGTCACCGAGAAGCGACGGCACGAGGAGGAGCGCCGCGAGACCGAGCGCGCGGCCTCCGAACGGGCCCACCGCATCGCCGCGTTGACCACCGCCCTCGCCAAGGCGACCACCTCGCAGGACGTCGTCGACGCGGTCGCGCTCCGGGTCCTGCCGCCGTTCGCCGCCGCCGGCCTGCTCGTCCAGACCGTGGAGAACGACCGCCCGCACAACGTGGGCGCCGTCGGCTACGCGGACGACTTCATCCGCCTCGTCAACCGCCGTCCCAGAACGCGGTACGGCCCGGTCTGGGACGCCATCGACACCGGCACCCCGGTCTTCATCTCCTCACCGCGGGAGTTCGCCGAGTACGTCCCCCAGCACGCCGACCTGCCCGCCCGCTCGGGCAAACAGGCGTGGGCCTTCCTGCCGTTGACCGCCTCCGACCACACCTTCGGCGTGTGCGTCGTCTCCTTCGACCGGCCGCGTCGCCTCACCGACGAGGAACGCACCCTGCTGACCGCGATCAGCGCGCTCCTCGCCCAGGCCCTGGAACGCGCCCGCCTCTACGACCTCGAACACACCCGGTCCCGTGAACTCCAGCGCGCCCTGCTGCCCCAGGACCTGCCGGTCCTCGCCGCCTGCGAGTCCGCCGCGCGCTACCTCCCCGCCGGTCAGGGCATGGACGTCGGCGGCGACTGGTACGACGTCATCCCGCTCTCCAGCGGACAGGTCGCCCTCGTCGTCGGCGACGTCATGGGCCACGGCCTGGCCGAGGCCGCCACCATGGGCCGCCTGCGCACGGCCGTCCACACGCTCGCCGACCTCGAACTGCCCCCCGACGAGATCATGAGCCACCTCAACGACATCGTCGGCACGATGGGCGAGGAGTCGTACGTCACCTGCCTGTACGCCCTCTACGACTCCACCACCCAGGTCTGTTCGATGGTCCGCGCCGGACACCCGCCGCCGGCGCTGGTGTGCCCGGACGGGACCGTGCGCTTCCCCGAGTGGACCGCCGACCCGCCGCTCGGCGCGGCCGAGCCGCCGTTCGAGACGGTGGAGCTGAGCGTGCCCGAGGGCAGCCTGCTCGTCCTCTACACCGACGGCCTGGTCGAGTCGGCGAAACGCGGCATCGACGAGGGCATGGCCGACCTGGCCCGGCTGCTGCGCACCGCCCACGAGGACGGCAGCGCCGCCGACCTGGAACGCCTCTGCGACACCCTCACGCAGGGCCTGCTGCCCGCCGAGCACGCGGCGGCGGACGACGCGGCCCTCCTCGTCGCCCGCCTGCACGCCCTGACCGGCGACCGGATGGCTTCCTGGTCGCTGCTGGACGACCCGAGGGCCGCCGGGCAGGCCCGCCGCCACGTCCGCGACCAGCTCGCGGCCTGGGACCTGGACGACCTGGCCCCGACCACCGAACTCCTCGCCAGCGAACTCGTCGGCAACGTCGTACGCCACGCCAAGGGGCCCGTCCGGCTGCGCCTCCTGCACGGCTCCGCGCTGGTCTGCGAGGTCTTCGACGGCAGCCTCACCATGCCCCGCATCCGCCGGGCCGGCGACACCGACGAGGGCGGCCGGGGCCTGCAGCTGATCACCGCGCTCTCCCAGCGCTGGGGCACCCGCTACACCCCGACCGGCAAGTGCATCTGGACCGAACAGTCCCTCACCGGCCCCGCCCTCACCGCGCCGACCCCTCCGCCCCTGATCCCCGACGACTTCGACGGCGACCTGGAGTCGCTGTCCTTCGAGGACCTGGACATCGCCCCGGACCACGGCCGACAGGTCGGCCCCGGTGGGCCCTGACGGACCCTGGCGGACCCTGACGGGCTGACGGACCCTGACGGGCCAGCCTCCCCCTGGGCGGTGCCGGCTCCCGGCCCGCATCGTCCGGACGTGCCGCGGACGTGCGGGACCCCGGGGTGCTCGCCGTGGAAGGGCGGGCGCCCCGGGGTCCGTGCCGGGCCGGTCGGATCACCGGACGTGCCGGGTCACCGATCGCCTCGGCCTATCGAACGGGCCGGCCGGTCACTTGACGGTGCCGAGGGCGTCGACACGCTCGTTGACGCCGTTGCGGAGTTCACCGAGCGTCGTGCCGGGCGGGGCCGTCTTCGGGGTGGAGGACGGCGGCTGCGTCTCGTCCGCGCAGGTGGTGCCGCGGGCCGGGACCTTCAGGTCGACGAGGTAGTCGATCACCGCGTCGGTCGCGCAGGCGCTGCGGCCGAACGCGGTGTGGCCCTCGGCCTCGAACGTCACCAGCGCCGCGTTGTCGAGCTGGTGGGACAGCGCGACCGCGTGCTGGTAGGGGGTGTCCGGGTCACCGGTGGTGCCGAGGACCAGGATCGGTGCCGAGCCCTTGGCCCGGAAGGAGCCGTCGTAGCGGCTGGGCGTCTCGGCGGGCCACTGGACGCACGCGGTGGCGTGCTGGTGGTCGTAGGTCGGCGGACCGAACGCCATGGCCGGGCCCAGCAGCGGCGCCGCCGCCGCGTTGGACTCGACGTTCCACTCCAGCTTGTGCAGGCTCTTGGGGTAGTCCTTGTCGACACACTCGACGACCACGTTCGGGCCGAGGAAGTCGAAGCTGGCGGGGGACGGCGGACGCAGCAGGAACGAGGTGTTGTCCCGCGCCTGCGCCTTCTTCAGCGCCGCGCCGAGCGAGGGCCAGATGACCTTGCCCTCGTTGATGTTGAACATCAGCCGGTAGACCAGGGTGTAGCCGTTGGCCTTGCCGCCGCTCGCGGTGGTCACCGGGTTGGCGTCGAGGTCCTTCTTCAGCTGCTCGAACGCGCCGCGCGGGTCGCCGTCGCCGAAGCCGCAGACGGGCTGGTCGGAGGCGCACCAGTCGAGGAAGCGGCTCATCGAGCCGTCCAGCGCCAGGTACTGGTCGCGGTCGTAGGCGTAGGGCCGGTGGGCGTACTTGTACGGGTCGTACGCGCCGTCGAGCGTCAGCGCCCGCACCCGCTTCGGGAACATGGCGGCGTAGACCGTGCCGATGTACGAGCCGAACGACCGGCCGTAGTACGTCAGTTGCTCCTCGCCGAGCGCCTGGCGCAGCAGGTCGATGTCGCGGGCGACGTACTCGGTGCCGACGTACGGCAGCAGCGCGCCCGAGTTGGTCTGGCAGGCGGCGTCGAACTCGGCGGCCTCGCTCAGCGCGGGACCGAAGGCGTCCGGGCCGGGGACGCCCTTGGCGTCGGTGACGGCCTTGGTGTAGCGGGCGTCGTCGAAGCAGGTGAGCGCCGAACTGCGGCCGACACCACGGACGTCGTAGCCGAAGACGTCGAACGACTCGCGCAGCTTGGCCGGCAGGCCCGCGTAGTTGTTGCGGACGTAGTCCACGCCGGAGTTGCCCGGACCGCCGGGCTGCATGAACAGTGTGCCCTTGCGCTTGGTCTGGTCGGCGGCCTTCTTGCGGACCACCGCGAGGGTGATCTTGGTGCCCTGCGGCTGCCGGTAGTCCAGCGGCACGTCCGCGTTGGCGCACTCGAAGCCGCCCTGGCAGTCGGACCAGGCCAACGTCGGGACGGGCGGCGGTGTGTACGCCGACTGAGGCTGCTGCTCCGTGTTCTGCGCGGCCATCGCCTGGGTCGCCGTCCCCGTGCCGGCGAGGACGAGGGCGGTCAGCGCCGCCCCGACGATTCTGAGACGTGCGGAACGTCTGGGTGCGTGGTGATGCGTGGTCATGGTTGTCTTCCCCCTGAGCGGTTGAGACCCCTGAGAACCCACTGGTCAGTGTGAGTTCGGAGAATGTCTAGTCGAAGAGACGGTAAAAAGGCCAGAGCGGTGGCGTCATGGCCGAGTTTCCCCTCAATCTTTCCACTACCCAACGGTAGTTACCGTCCACAGTCATCCCTTCGTAACCTGGGACCGTCCCCGGCCGGCTCCCGTGTGGTCCGGCTGGAAACCCCCCACCAGCACGAAGGATCCAGGCACGTGTCATCCAGGAACAGTCGTCTCAGGATCGCCCTCCTCGCCGTGGCCGTGGCCGCCGCCGGTCTCGCCCTGGCGGGTCCCGCCGCGGCCGCCGCGCCGAGGGCCGCCTCCACCGTGTCCACGGCCTCCCAGGCACCCGCCATACCCGTCGACTTCGTCGACCTCACCGCCGTCCCGCTCACCGCGGACGGCCGGAGCCACGAGGTCACCCTCACCTACCGCAACGACTCGGGCGCGGACCGGACCGTCGCCCCGCAGCTCCTGCTTCAGTCCCCGGACTCCGGCCCGTTCCTCGACCCGGCGGACGTCAGGGTCGAGCACCGCACCGCCGGAGGCTGCTGGAAGGCCGTCGTCCTCGGCAGCCAGACCGGCACCCTCTTCACCGACCTGAGCACCGCGCGGCGCACCCTGCCGGCCGGTGCCACCCTCGCGGAGCTCTACCGCGTCACCGTCACCGCCCCGGCGGCCGAGGGCACGGTCCACCCGAGGATCGCCCTCTACTGACCGCCGTACAGCCGTACCGCCCACGGGCGGGCACAGGGCCGGTCCCTGCTCCTCGGAGTGGGGCCCGGCCCTTTCCCGTGCGTGCGGGCGGCCGGGACGGAACCCGCGAGAACAAAGGAAGCCATGCCCATCGACACCGAGGCCCAGTTCACGGAGGTGTACCGGGCCCACTACGCGGACGTGCTGCGGTTCGTGCGCCGTCGGGCCCATCCCATGAACGTCGACGACATCGTCGGCGAGACGTTCCTCGCGGCCTGGCGCCGGCGCCGCGAACTCCCCGAGGAGCCGAGGTCCTGGCTGTTCGGCACCGCCCGCAAGGTGATGCTCCACGCCCAGCGGGGCATGCGCCGGCACACCGCGCTCGCCGTGCGCGTCCAGCGCGCCGCCGAGGCCGGGGGCCACGACCGGGCCGCCGATCCGGCCGCGCTGGTGGACGGCCGGACCGACCTCGCCGCCGACGGCCGCTGGACCGCCTGGTGGCCCGAGGGCGACCCCATGGGCTTCCTCAACGGCACGGTCACCCTCACGCCGAGCAGCTGCGAGAGGAAGTGTGACGGGGGTCACATCCCGTCATGTCACATCGGACCCGGTGCGGCCCGTCCTCGTGTTGTCACCGCATACGACGGCACAAGGAGCCCGCCATGGAAGCGCGTCTGAACCTGCTCGCCCAGCCCGTCGCCGGAAAGCTCGTCAAGCACCTCGTCGCGGCGAGCAAGGCCGTCGACGAGACAGGGCTGCCGGTCACCACCCAGGAACTGGTGAGGATCCGCGCCAGCCAGATCAACGGCTGCGGGTACTGCCTCGACATGCACACCAAGGAGGCCGCGCATGCCGGGGAGACCGCCCAGCGGCTGCACCTGGTCGCCACCTGGCGGGAGGCCACGGTCTTCACCGAGGCCGAGCGCGCCGCGCTGGAGCTGGCCGAGCAGGGCACCCGCATCGCCGACGCGGCCGGCGGCGTCCCCGACGAGGTCTGGGAGAACGCGGCCAAGCACTTCGAGGAGAACCAGCTCGTCGCCCTGGTGGCGCTCATCGCCCTCATCAACACCTTCAATCGGCTGAACGTCATGCTGCGCCAGCCGGCGGGCGACTACCAGGTCGGCATGTTCGGCTGACCCGGCCGGGGCGGCCGCGTCACGTACCGTCCCGCTGCGCGAACTGCAGGGACATGGCCCGCAGGACGTCGGCGGTCGTGGTGTCGGACCGCCCCTCGTCGTGCACCTCGGCGAGGTGCACGAAGGCGTAGGAGAAACAGTTGACGAGGCCCACGATCGCCGGCCCCAGGGCATCGGTGATGATGGCGGTGGCCTCCTGGGCGCTCGCGTCGGCGGGCAGCCTGATCACGGGCAGGGTCTCCGTGAGCAACGCGGAGACGGCGCCCGTCAACGCCACCTCGTCCCCGGGATGCTCACGGACCTGCCGCCGCATCTCGATCGCCTCGGTGAGGATGCCCACGACTCGCCGCATGATCTCGGATTGCTCCACGGGGGGAGCCTCCCCCCACGCCTCCCCTTGAACCCCGAAAACCATCGCCTCCCACCTGTCCCCAGGGGGCCGGACGCCAAGGGCGGCAGGAGTCGAGTCAACGGTCGGCCAGCCGTGGACGCGGGGCCTCACCCGTGGACTCCGCGTCGGTGTCGTCGGTGTCGTCGGTGCCGACCGGGCCGCGGGGAAGCAACCGGTCCAGCCACTTCGGCAGCCACCAGTTGGTCCGGCCGAGGAGTGTCATGGTCGCCGGTACCAGCACCATGCGTACGACCGTGGCGTCGATGAAGATCGCGGTGGCCAGGCCGAGCCCGAACATCTTGGTGGAGGGGTCCTCGGCGACGGCGAAGGACAGGAAGACCGCCACCATGATGAGGGCGGCCGAGGTGATGATCCGGGCGGTGCGCGAGACGCCCTCGACGATCGCCGTGCCGTTGTCTCCGGTGCGCAGGTACTCCTCGCGTACGCGGGAGAGGAGGAACACCTCGTAGTCCATCGACAGGCCGAACAGGATGGCGAAGAGGAACATGGGGATGAACGACACGATCGGAACCGTCGCTTCCAGCCCGATGAGTGCGCCTCCCCAGCCCCACTGGAAGACCGCGACCATGATGCCGTAGGCCGCGCCGATGCTCAGCAGATTCAGCAGTACCGCCTTGAGCGGTACGAGTATCGAGCGGAAGACCAGCATCAGCAGCAGGAACGACATCGCCAGCACGGCGGCGACGAACACCGGCATGCGTTGGCTGGTGCGTCGGCCCACATCGGACAGGCTCGCGGCGGCGCCGCCGACGTGGGCCCTGGCCGGGCCGTCCCCGATCGCCGTGGGCAGCACGTCGGTGCGCAACCGGGCGATGGTGTCGGCCGTGGCCTTGTCCTGAGGGCTGGTGGTCGGGAACACCACGAGGGTCGCGATGCCGGTGGCCCGATCGATGTGCGTCGGCGCGACGGATGCGATGCCCGGATCCGCCGCGACCGCCCCGACGAGTCGGTCCAGCACTCCCGGATCACCGGTGGGGTCCGCGGCGATGACGAGGGGACCGTTGGTGCCCGGGCCGAACCCCTCGGCGACGAGGTCGTAGGCCCGGCGCTCGGTGCGGCTGTGGGGCAGTGAGCCGTCGTCGGGCAGGCCGACGCGCAGGCCGAGCACGGGCAGCGTCGCGGTCAGCAGCAACCCCGCCGCGCCGACCGCGTACGGCACCGGGTGCCGGCTGACGTGCCCGATCCAGCG